>DAINRK010000183.1:0-8367 GCA_036741855.1 Anaerolineales bacterium | reverse complement strand
GTCCTGGAGGCCAAATAGAAAATGCGGATGTTTTCGCCTCTATCATTGCTGCAATCATGAACAACTTCGACAATTACCAACCACCCAAGCGGACCTCGTCACGCAGAAAAAGACAGGAGTCAATTTTTGTCTTACTGTTTGGCGCTTTCCTGTCTTTAGTGTGTGTCGGTATCGTGGGATTGGTTCTTTATTTGGGCGGCATTAACCCCTTTATTTTTCCATTCAGCTTGACGGCAACCGCCTTGGCTGAGAGGAATGCCAGTTGTCAGCTATTGATTAATAAGGCAATTCAATCCTCGGATAGCTATTGCGGCGAGACCGGATCGAACAATGTGTGTTATGGCAATACTACGATTCAAGCGGAACTTGCACCCGGCGTCACACAGCGTTTTTCGGAGCGGGGCGATATCATCGCTGTTGACGATTTGCGCCGTCTTTCCGCCGCACCGCTGGATCCGCAGAATGATGAATGGGGCATCGCGGTCTTTAAGGTGATTGCCAATCTACCTCGTTCGCTGCCCGGTGAGACCATCACAATGGTAGTATTTGGCAATACTACGGTCGACAAGGAAAGTGGGGGGCTGCAATCCTTTTACTTTTACAGCGAACTCGGTCAAATCGCTTGTGAGGCTGTTCCATCTGACGGTCTAATGCTCACCTCGCCTGGTGGAAGTGGTTTGCAAATTAACGTCAATGGAACGGAACTCACGTTGAAGGGCAATGCTAATCTAAAGGCGGTCAAAAATGGAGAGATGGAAGTGGGACTCCTCAGCGGATCGGCCAAAGTCGTTTCGAATGGTCAGGAGCAGTTTTTCGGTGCCGGCCAGAAAGTCAGTATTGGATTGGGCGGTGAGAACGGTGTTCAATCGATCACTGGTCCTTCAACGCCTGAACCGCTGACACAGGAGGAGCTCAACACTGCCTGCGCAGTGACGGGACAGTATTGTTCGCAGAGTCAAATTACGCCTGTCTCTGAGGCAGAGGCCCAACAACAAATAGAGGCTGAGATTACATTTACCCCCACAGTTATTACTCAGACGCCCACAACCAGGCCGTCGCCAACCCTCTTCCCAACGAATACAGGCTTTGTACTGCCCACCTGGACTCCCCGGTGGACATTGACTCCCACACAAACGCGAACACCACTTCCTTCCGCAACGCCTACGCGGACTCTCACCCCAACCAGGACCAGAACACCCACTCCTACACTCACGCGCACGCGTACCGCGACCCCAACAATTACACTGACTCCAACCCTTACCTTCACGCCAACAAATACTGCGACTCCAACAGCAACACCAACTTGTGGATTAATATCCGCCAGTTCGGTGACAACTCTAAGCCCCAATGATCTTTCCATGGATATCACTAACAATAATGTAGCTCCAATTACCATTGACAGCTTTCATGCGGACTGGGTGAAAATCGCACCATCTCAGAAGCTCTCTAAACTATTTCTAGCCGGTACTGAAATCTGGAATATAGCGGATAATACTCCTCCAAGTGATATACCCGCTGAAGGAAATTGGAACAGTGCTACTCGTACGATCCCTGGTAATGCAAGTGTCGGAAACCTGGTCGTTCAATTCCAGGATCCATTGGAACCGGGTAATTACCAAATACAAGTTACCTTTGACAACGGTTGTCCGGTTACTGGCTCTTTCATCGTCCCCTAAAATCATGGTCATGACCACAGCCAATCTCTCTGACCCTTTAGGTCCGCTTGCGCCTGGAGGGATTTTTCGTCAATTCCAGTTGCTTGAGCAAATCGGTGTCGGTGGACAGGCTGTCGTATGGTCAGTTCTGGACAAGGGCCAAAACCGTGTCTTAGCAATCAAGTTCAATAAAATTCTAGACTCTGATCCAGACAAAGCGGAGGAAATTGGGATTGAGTCTAAGATGGACAAACTAGTTAATCTTCACCATGCCCATATCCTTCCCCTTTATGAGTACGGTTCCGAAGAGAGAGTACGTTTCCTGGTTAGTCCATATATTCCCGGTGGCACACTCACCACGAAGATCAAGACTGCACAGTTATCTTTCGAGGATGTCCTACGATATGGAACAGAAATTGCATCAGCTTTGGATTATCTTCAAAGGCAGGGGGTCATCCATCGGGATCTTAAATCCTCAAATATCTTACTTGACCTAAGCGATCATACCTACCTGGCCGACTTTGGACTGGCACGCATCCTTTCTACCTCTACGCTTGCCTTTCACACCGGTCATGGAACTCCTCCTTATGCTTCACCTGAACAAGTGAGCTCAAAGGAAATTACATCGAAATCTGACATATTCAGTTTCGGTATTCTGCTTTTCGAAATGTTCACGGGTCAGTTGCCATGGAATGGGAAAAGACAACTGGGCATAGAGCAACTTCATTCCGACCAGGAACTCCCTGATCCGCGTGAGTATGTGACAGGCTTGCCTCCGCGCGTTACGGATGTACTGCGACGCGTGACTTCCTTTAATCCAGATTTACGTCCTCGTACGGCAACGGAAGTGATGAGAATGCTCTATTACGTTTTTAACATCCCAGCCGAGTCGATGCAAGCGAAGCTGCTGCACGATGAGCCCGCGGCCCGTAACAAGGATGCAGAGCAAATACTCAAACAGGCTTTGACTCAATGGGAGTCTACCAATGGAAAATTCAGCTTAGGACTCACCAAGTTCGCCTTAATTGATTCCGAACCGATGAGGATCACAACGGATAATTTCAACCGGTTTATGCTATCTCAGGCATTGACCTACGGTTATCATGACGATCAGTGGTGGTCAACAGTCCGTAATCTGCGCGAAAGGCTTATCGTTTCATCAGCGCTGCTTGGGAAGGAAAATGAAGCGATCACGGGTCGTATTCTTGAACATCTAACAACCGATGTAGATATCCTTGCATCCACAAGTGGACTACCCGGGAGTATTGCGACATCCTTGTTAACGATTGGAACGCAAACGAATGATTCGACTCTTCGCCAGAAGATCTTTACTGGGATTCGAATCCTGCTTCGGCCTGGAAGCACCTGGAAAGATCCTCAGCTCGATCCCAATCAGATCAGGCGGCTAGGAGAATTGGCGCTTGAAGATTCGGAGTCTGGTGATACCGCGGCTAAGTTAATTGGGCACCTTCGCTTGCCATCTGCAGTTAAGGTCATCCTGAATCATTCAGATGAAGGAAGGAAAATTGATGCCCTACTATTGATCCAGCAGGTGACAGGCAACCTGCCTTCCTTGGTCCCGGGTCATATTCGCTTTCGGCTATCAGTTGAACGAAACCTGCAACGTTTGACTCAACGACCCGTTAACCTCTTTGGCGCGTTTATGATGGCATTCCTGGGAGCGGCATTGGGTATAGCACTCCAGGTATACCTGACACTCAACTTTCCAGATTTTATGGACGCTGTGCGCATTACCACATCTCTGGAACAAGGGTTAATTATCGGTTCCATGTTTGGATTGAGCATCTTTCTTGTTCGGTTGATAAATGAACGCTTCCGCACATCTAACCCTCTACTTAATGTCTTTCTAGGGACGATCGTAGGCGGAATGGGGATGAACATTGCCCTATTCATATTTCATGCACTTTATGTTCACACCGTTCCGCAGGGTTTTCTGATTACGCTCGGTTGCATGATGATCGCATTAAGCTTTGCAGTTGGCGGTTTGATTCGTTCTCGCCTGATTAGAATACTCCTTTCAATAGTCTCAATTCTTGTGGCGATCGTGGGGACATGGTTGATTCACGTAAATCTTGCGGCATCGGCAGTGGAACTGGCTCCCATATTCAGATACGATTACGCGTGGTCACTTACTCAGGTGCTACTCACTGCTCTTGGTGTCGCAGTCCTGATTGGCGTGTTTGGAAATCTTGTCAATCTTTCCATCAGGAACGAATACAAATAGGCCTTGTGACCCACGAACGCGCTCTCGCTGAACAAGGCCGGCGAGTTTACAGGGGCGAAATACTCTACTTCATCCACGCACCGATATGGGCATATTAGCAACAAAACAGCGATTGAACCTGGATTTTATGGGGAATGCTGTCAACAGGTTTGTTAGAGCTATCGATAACAATTTTGTCAATATTCTTTTCGGTAAATCTCAGCATAGCGGACTTACTCCTCGCTATACTACCATCTGTCTCACATCCAATCACACAAGGAGTATGAACGATGAGACCCAAATCGATTTCTTTCTTTATGGGGATTCTCCTACTCTTTAGCCTGTTTGCCCCTTCTTCACCCGCCCACGCGTGGAGTATTACGCCACAAAAAGTAACCTTTGTGAATGCTCAGGGAATTACTCTTATAGGTTGGTTGTTCAAACCAAGTGGTACCGGTCCCTCCCCTGCGGTCGTGATGATGCCTGGCTGCCTCGGTGCCTACTCCTTTGGCGACCCGGCCAAGGGAATTAACTCGGTGTACCGTGAATGGGGTGATAGATTGGTTAATGCAGGGTATGTTGCTCTCTTGGTCGACTCCTTTACACCGCGCAATGCCTTGCAAAATCAATGTGGCAACGGAACCATAGGCGTGTCGGAGGTAAATGATCGTCCTTACGATGCATACGCCGGTCTCAAATATCTCGCTTCACAAGCATTTGTGGCTTCCAATAAGATCGGTTTGCTGGGCTGGTCGCATGGCGGTAGCTCAGTCATGGTGACAATGGATGCAACCAAATTCATGAGGGGCTCGAGTTTCAAGGCTGCGATCGCATTCTACCCCGGCTGCGGCTTAAGCAACGCCTTCGGCGGTATAAGACAAAGTGCCTGGAAGCCCTATGCGCCGTTCCTTATTTTGCATGGTTCTGCTGACACAGTTGCGAGTCCTGCAGCCTGTACTACTCGTGTCACACTTGCTCAACAGCTTGGAGCGACAAGTCTGGCTATTAACATCTTTGAGAATGCTCAACACCGTTTTGATGGAGCGAGACAAGTCGCTAATGGCTTTACTCAGTATGATGTAGATGCCAAGCTCACTGCCGACGAGCAAGTAATGCATTTCTTCGGTACGAATCTGCCAAAATAGCTGCTCAGTTCAAATCACATTCTGGTTTGCTCACGGACCCTAAAGGCAAGAAGTCTTTAGGGTCTTATAATTTCGATTTGGTTGTAAAATCTGAAATATTAATTTATATACCAAATGAGCGCGTGCTCGATCGGGAGATAACCTGTGATTTCCATTGTTCCATACAAACCATCTTGGCCGAATGAATTTCTCGAAAAAGGAACCATGTTACGGTACATCCTTGGTGACCTCGCGCTGCGGATTGACCACATTGGCTCTACGTCGGTACCAGGATTGGCGGCAAAAGATGTGCTCGATATTCAGATAACCGCCCAACGACTATCCAGCAAGTTGGAGAGTGCCATGAACCTTGCGGGATTTCAGCGTCTAATCAATATCAATCAAGACCATGTTCCACCGGGAAACGAAGCGGATGCCCATGCATGGGAAAAGTGGATATTCCAGCCACCCTCGCCTGGGCGGCGAGTCAATGTGCATGTGCGGATGCCGGGTCGTGCGAACCAGCGTTACGCCATTCTATTTCGTGATTATCTGCGCGCCTTCCCAGCGATTGCTCAGGCGTACGGACAGGTGAAAGAAGCCATTGTCAAATATCACCCTGAACAGGATATGGAAGCGTACTACGACATCAAAGACCCTGTATGCGACATCATCATGGGTGGCGCGGAAGAATGGGCTGCTTCTACGAATTGGCGGCCAGGACCGACTGACTGCTAATAAAAGTGGAAAGCTTGTCGCAATGGGGGCAGAAACGTACAACAAACTCTGATGTAAAATTTAGGAAACAATGTACAAACGAAAGATCTTCTCCCGCCGGAGCCCTCCGGCGCGTAGTTTTCGTCTGCCGCTTGGTCTGGTTCTAGTGGTTCTCGCGATCGTATTATGTATATTGATTCCCTCCACTCCGATCAATTTATCCAGCATAAATGTGTCAGATAAGGGTTTACCGACTCCATTACCGACATTTACGCCCGGTCCCAGACCAACCAAGGAACACATTGGTCGCATCATATTTACTTGTACACGCGGCGACTATAATCAACTGTGTATGATCAATGCAGATGGAACAGGCTACCAACAGATGACGGAGATTGAGGCACATAATTATTATCCAGTCTATTCCCCATTGGGAGGCTCCATCGTTTATTCATCGAATCAAGACGGTGGCGTTTTCGATCTCTTTCTCTTTGTTTTCGAGGGCCAACGCCTAATCCGACTCACAGATCGGATCGGCAATGTCGTCTCGCCGAGTTTCTCCCCGGATGGCCAGACGATCCTTTTTGCGAACCGCGCGGCCGAAGGACCCACATCCTTGTGGACGGTCGAAAACACAGGCGAAAACTCAAAACTGCTTTATGCAGGGCCCAACACAATCGTCGCCACGGACTGGTCACCTGATGGGAATACGATTGCCTTTGCCATGGCCGTCGACCGGCCTGATTCTTATGAAATCTTCCTTATGGGGGCAGATGGGTCGAATGTACGGCAATTAACATACGGTCTGCCCGGAATTGGTGGTAGCCTCGACTGGTCGCCCGATGGAAAGTATCTGTTGATCTATGCAGGCCCGCAAGGTGATAAGGACATCTTCCGCATCGATGTAGAAGCGAAAACTGCCGCTCAGCTAACGGATGGCGGAAACAATGCCGCCTCGTCGTTCTCCCCGGATGGTCAGTGGATCGCGTTTAACTCTTTGCGAAATAACGATCAGGCTGATATATTTATCATGCGCACGGATGGATCGAGCATGCGCCAGGTGACGACGGACCCTGAACCCGATTGGCAGCCGCAATGGGAGCCGTAATTTTTTATTCACTTTTTCAGTCGGTCCATCCCGGCGGCTTGAGTAAACTCTTAGAAGAGGAATTATGAAACGGACGATCTTCATCGCAATAATATTTTCTCTCCTTTCAGGTTGTTCCTCGCTGCCCATTTCGCTTCCATTTCTCCAGTCTCCTACACCTACTAGTCCGCCTCAACCAACTGCGACCCCGTTTGCCTTACCTGCCTCTAACACACCAGACCTGTTTGTCATCAACACGTCAGAACCCACCTCGACAGGATTAAGCAATGCACCGCTAAGCACGGACACTCCCCTTCCGATTTTCACCCCCACCATTCGCTCAACTATCACTCTCGAACCCATTGCACCCAACCTCTTCACACCTTCCCCGAACATATTTCTTTCCGTTCAAAAAAGCACGAATCTAATCGTATGGGGCAGCACCTGTGAGGGCCCACGTTCGATCCGGTTTACTGCGCAGGTGATGCCAGTACGCAGATTGAGGTTTGTAACATTATGGTATCGCCTTCAGGATAAGTATAGCAGTCGCAATACAGGCTGGCGCGGTGGTGCTATCCTCAGCGACAACGATCAGGGGACGTATTTTTATGATCTTCAATTGAACCAAATCAATCGTTACAGGTATTATGAGGATGCCTGGTTTCAATATCAACTGGTTGCTTCAACAATCACCCGCAAAGTATTAGGGCGGTCCGTCGTTTCTCAAAATGAAGTTTCGCTTACGCATTGCAAGGTCCTCAATCCGTGATCTAAAATTGCAAAGGGTCTTCCATGAAAAAAATCGTTCATCTCCTCCTGTTGTCAATTTTCCTTTCTGGTTGTACCGCTTTGCAAAATGTTGGTCAACTGATTGCATCTCCCACAGTGCCGCCACCAGCTGATACACCCACTCCGTTTTCGAGTGCGACGCCAATCCCCACCCAAAACCTCTTCGCCACCTCCACAAGCACACCACTCACATTTACTCCCACTGTAACGGCAATAGGCGCTGAGTTGTTTACGCCCACCAATACTGAGACTCCTTTTCCGACAGCAGGTTTACCGCCCGGCGCGCTGGGCGGCAATTACTTCACGCCGAAAAGTGTCGGCTTTCTTGCAGTATTGATTTCGAATAACTTGATGTATTGGAACGAAGGCCCGTGCACGCCGCGCAACATAAAAGTATCCGCTTTTGTGGAAGATGTGGTCAACACGCACCGGGTTGTGTTGTTCACCCGCCTCCGCGAAAAGAAAAACACGTTAAACGTGACGGAATGGAATGCGGGGGCGATCATGAACAAGGCGGATAACGGCTCGTTCAATTACGACATCCGCACCTTCAACCTCAGGCGTTACTATTATTTTAAAGAGGCCTGGTTGGAGTATCAACTTGTTGCAATTACGGAAGACCTGGAAATTATCGGACGTACACCGATCTATGATCGGAATATTTCGCTTGTACGCTGTCTTCCGATCCTCAGTCCGTGAATTTCCCTGCTGAACTTATCTCGACTCTGCAGGGGACTACGAAACTGGTCGCTCTTACCGGCGCTCGAGTCT
>DAINRK010000182.1:0-8414 GCA_036741855.1 Anaerolineales bacterium | reverse complement strand
GATTGATAATTGCTGGTGATGCAAACTTCCATAGCTGTGCCGCGTTCCCGTGCCAACGCAACCACGCGGTTATCTTCCAAGGTGCGCACACCATGACCTACGCGTTCTGCACCGATCTTTTCAATAGCTTCTTTCACATGTTTAGCGGGTCCCCATTCTCCCGCGTGGATGGTCACATGCAAACCAGACTGTTTGGCTTCCTTGAAGATTCCATAAAACGGTTCGGTTGGAAATTCTGCTTCATTACCAGCAAGATCTAATGCTACCATGCCGTCTTTTAGATGTTCAAATGCCAGCCAGGCAACCTGTTCCGCCAGATCAGCGCTCTCGTGACGATTTACTGATGCGATCAACCGCACGATCACGCCCGATTTTTCAGACGCTTCCTTGGTGCTGGTAATTACCCAATCAATGACATCATGCAATGGGAAACGTTCCGCGCGGCTGAGAGCGACTGGCGTGAAGCGCAACTCCATATATCGAATGTTATCTTTTGCCGCATCCTCAATGGCTTCACGAGTAATACGGTGAATCACATCTGGCGAACGATAGAACAACCGCAATGTATTGAACTTGGACAGAAAGTTCTGGAAGGTAAATTTATCTTCTTCCTGCACCTGCACCATGGTGCTTAACCGCAATACATCTTCAGGGATTTCTATCCCATGTTTCTGTGCAATGTCCACCATGGTATCCAACCGCAGCGAGCCTTCCAGATGGCGATGCAGTTCCACCTTCGGAAGGGCACGATACGTATTGAGAGAAGCCGTGACTCGTTCTGCTGCCATACTTCTGATGAGTTAGTGTCGTCGACGTTTCTTCTTCTTACCGTTATCCACTTGTGATGTTTGAGTTGTTACGGGAGGTGCATCTACGCTTTCAACTGGTGTGATTTCAACGGGTCTTGGACGATACGCAAATATCCTTCCGATCACAAGCCCGCGAATATCTTCCACCAATTGTGTGAACATTTCAGATGCCCGACCTTTATATTGTACCAGTGGGTCGCGTTGTGCGTAAGCCTCCAAGCCTATCGAAACTCTTAATGCTTCAATGCGAGTTAGATAATCCACCCACAATTCGGATGTGGCGCCCAATAGCAATTGACGATGGACTTCATTGAGTACGTATTTTCCAACAGACTCGATCAATGCCTCTCGATCAGACTCTCCGAGGCTTGCCACCGTTTCATTGAGCCTTTCTTCACCGAAAGCCATCTTTGCTGCATCACCAAAATCTGCCAGCCGTTGGGCATTTGCGGCCAGGCGCGTAAATTCGCGCTCTCCCCACGCAAGCTGTAAGGCTTCTTCGGCTTCTTCAAGATGACTCAACACATCCTCCACAACCTGTTCTGCTTCTCGCCCTTCGAGCAATTGTGCAATCAGGAATACGTAACCAAATCGACTGAATACCTGCTTCACCTGTCGATGTGTCTTTTGATCGAAAGCCGTACGCGCAGCCTGTGAGAGAGTCAGCAACAATTGAAGTTTCGTCGTGTCGTTCAGTTCGCGCGGCATGAGGTTATCAATATCCCGCGCAATCTGGCCGTTTTCCCCTACCAAGCGTTCGCGGCGGCGAGCAAGTGCATTCTGCGCCGCGTCGAGTATTTTGTCCGCAGCATCATCCCAATTGGAGAACTCGAACTTTTCGCCCAGTGATTCGCCAAATCGATTTTGCACTGCAGAGATGACACGAGAGGCATAGATTGCAGTCAAATTTGCAGAGAGAAGATTTTGAATATCCTCTTTTACATCCGCCGGGTCTTCGCCTAATGCCCGCAATTGCTCGTTATTGAGTCTTAACTGTAAGCCAAGTAGATTATTGATCTCCTCAAGAATTTTTTGAGGGCGCGGCCGCTCTGCGTCCTCCATGTTGCGTAAGCCGTCAAAATAAGCATCCAGCGTATCTTCGCGCGCGGAGATCTGTGCTTCCAGGCTTTGTTCAGTAGTGTCGATCAAAGCATCAATCGCATTCAAATGATGAGCGTTTTCTGCATCGATGGCACGTGAAATGATATCAAGGGCTGATCCACGGAAATCCTCAGAGGTGGAAACTTCTCGAAGTAACAGAGACATGCCAAAGCTAGGAAAGAGGCGATCACCAGACATGAAGGGAGGCTGAACCTGTTCGAGCCAGGCAATCAGTTTCCACGGACCTTCCTCGTCCTCGAGACCCGTTTCGACGCGCTGTCGCACTTCCAATTCAAGCATCTCGGAAATGTCTTCACTCAAATCTTCCTTCACAAAGATACGGTCCCGTTGACCGTAGATTTGCGCACGCTGTTTATTGAGCACATCATCATATTCAAGTAAATGCTTGCGCACGTCGAAGTTCGCACCTTCGATACGATGCTGCGATTGTTCGATGATGTTTCCGACCACACGCACTTCGAGAGGCAATGAATCGTCTACTCGCAGTCGTTCCATCAAATTGCTGACTTGCGAGCCACCCTGCAGGCGCATCAGCTCATCCTGAAGCGACAGATAAAACCGTGACGAGCCCGGGTCGCCCTGACGCGCAGAGCGACCGCGTAACTGATTATCAATACGCCGCGCCTCGTGTCGTTCTGAACCAATGACATGCAATCCGCCCAGTTGTTTCACAAGCTCCATATTTTCAAAGTATTCCAGGAAGTGCTTTACTTCTGCTTCATATAGCCCATAGTTCAATGGGTCAACATTCTTCAGAGCCTGTCTGCGCTCCTCCTGAGTCATATCAAATGGATTTTCATAACCCGCCTTACCAAGCACGCGATTAACAGCTGTGATGATTTCTTCGGCCAGTTCACCGCCGAGTTTGATGTCCACACCGCGTCCGGCCATGTTGGTGGCGATGGTGACCGCGCCGAACGCGCCTGCTCCGGCAATGATCTGTGACTCCTCGGTGTGCTTGCGCGCGTTCAGTACCTGATGTTGAACACCGCCTTGCAATACCTTCTTTAGCCGATCTATGTTCTGTTCGCCGAGTCTCAGAATATCAAGAACAACAGGCAGGTTAGCTGGATCTTCCGTGTTGATGTTCGTCAATCCGAAAGGTTGTATGAATTTGCGCAATGAATCTGGTGTGACCTTTTCAAGCGGCTCGTTGAATTGCTGGAGTTCGGGGATAAGACGTCCATCTTCTTCGCGGTTGTTCGCTTCCATCCAGACGCGTCGCACCAAAGCAATTTGCAGCAAACGGCGAATAGACTCAGCTTTGAGCCGGTTTGAAAGCTGTTCAGATGCTTCCACAGAAGTTGTGCCAACCAGCAAAGGACGTCCACGCACATGTTCACGCACGATTTCCATTATGATCGAGCGTAACTTTGCTTCCACTGTTTTGTAGATAATATCGGGGTAATCCTTGCGGCGATAGAAGAGAGGTTCGGACCCCACTGAACTGGGGGAAGCCTCGCGCTTTGCAAAATAAGAATATGTATACCCATCTTCATCTTTTGCCTTGACTTCAACCAACGGCGCACTATTACCAAACGCTTGATATTCCAAATTCGGCGGAATGGGCGCCACCTCAAGGTTGTAAATCTTGCTGAATTCCTCGGCTTCGGTGAGCGCGGTACCGGTCATACCCGCCAGCTTTTTATACATGCGGAAGTAATTTTGCAGGGTAATGGTTGCGTAGGTCACGTTTTCAGGCTCGATCTTCACACCTTCTTTTGCCTCCACGGCCTGATGCAGACCATCGCTCCATCTTCGCCCGGGCATCAGACGGCCGGTAAACTCATCCACAATAACAACTTTACCTGCCTGCACAAGATACTCTTTATTGCGATGGAAGAGGAATTGGGCGCGCATTGCCTGTTCGAGATGTCCTCTCAACCGCGCCTGTTCGGGGGTGACATCCTCAGGCCGGTCGGGATCCATCAAAGGCTGGTTTAATAACTGTTCAGCATGTGCCAGGCCAACTTCTGTGAAAGAGACCGCGCGATCCTTTTCATTCACTTCATAATCTTCAGGTTTGAACTGTCGCACCACCTGGGCCATTTTGCCATACCATTCGAGGTCTCCTGATGCAGGTCCTGAGATAATCAGCGGGGTACGCGCCTCATCGATCAATACGTTATCCACCTCGTCAACGATCGCGTAATGATGTCCACGCTGGACACGGTCGCTCAAGCGCATGGTCATGTTATCGCGCAGGTAATCGAAACCAAATTCTGAGTTTGTTCCATAGGTCACATCGGCTTCATAAGCCAGATGTCGATCTACAAGTCGCAAATGGCGCTGATCCTCATGCGGAGACTCGCGTTCGAAGTCCACGATGAAGGCCTTCTTTCCATTCTCTGTTGCTGCTGCCATTTGCAGCACGCCGACTGACAGGCCAAGCATATGGAAGATCGGCGCCATCCAACGCGCATCGCGCCGTGCCAGATAATCATTAACTGTAATAAGATGAACGCCTTTGCCAAGCAGTGCATTGAGATAAATCGGCATCGTAGCAACAAGTGTTTTGCCCTCGCCTGTTCGCATCTCCGCAATAGCACCGCGATGCAAGGCCACCCCACCGATCAATTGAACATCATAATGGCGCAATCCTATCGTCCGTTTGGAGGCCTCGCGCACTGCCGCGAACGCCTCAGGCAGGATCTCATCCAACGCGTCCTGCTGAGCTTTGAATTGTTCCTTCTCTTCCAGACCATCAATATTACCTATGAGTTCGGCAACACGCGCCTTGAACTCATCCGTTTTGGCACGCAGTTCTTCATCACTTAGCGCGTCAAATTGTGCTTCAAACGAGTTGATCTCCTTCGCAACTCCACTATATTGTTCAATCGTTTTCTTGTTGGGGTCTCCCCCAAAGATTTTTACAAAGTTCTTGAGCATGATTACCCTTTCAGGAGAAAATTATACTGCTTCTTGCATGAATAAAATGAATAATTCTGTCGATTTGAGAGCACTATAGTGTAGCATGGGAATGTTAGCGAAAGGTAAAAATTGAGCGGCGGACCCTGGTCCGCCGCTCAGAAGCATTTAAAGTAAACAGCAGCTATGGACCAATATATGTCTGCCTGTGAGACTCGAAGGCGTCGAAATAGTAGGTGCCGCGCGTTCCTGTGTCGATGCCAGAAACAGCTCCCAATTGCACGCGGTCAATTCGCCGGGTATCGTTGTCTATGCCGGTCAAATCAGCGCGTTGTGTACCGTCAATCCACATTGTGAGACCTCCATTGTTCGCGCCACTGGCTGTTGAAGCACGCCAGTCTATTTCAATTGCATGGGAGGCATCCGTGATGGTAAACCAACTACTACTTGTCCAGGTGCTGGAATCATTTCGGAGGGCGGCGCGCAGTTGATAGGCGTTGGAGGAGCGGCGGAGCTGGAAGCGCATCACCACTGTAGACGCGCCTTGATGGCCATAGAAGAGATAATGGGTATCACCGTTCGGCATTGCAATGGAATTGGGATCGAAGTAAAAACGCGCCCGATAACGAGTTTCAGTATTCGGTGAATCGTCTGTGACATAGATTGAAACGTTATCATCGACCACCGCTTGCAGACAGTAATTACCAATTAACGCTGCGCTGGAATTTGCGCTCAGATCGCCCAGATCAGTCGCGCTGGATGACCAGGCAGTGAGATTACCAGATTCGAACCCGTTGGCAAAGATCAGGTCTGCTGTTGTTGGGCTGGCAGTAGCCGTAGCCGTTAGCGTACGCGTAGTCGTTGGCGTGAATGTGGAGGCGAGGGTTAGAGTTTGAAGCTGAGTCGCGGTATTCGTTGCTGTGGATGTGAGTGTAAAAGTTGGAGTGAGTGATACGGTGCCAGTCAGCGTCGGAGCGACTGTTGACGTTGGTGTACCAGTTGAGGAAGGCGTACTGTTAAGTGTTGCTGATGGGGCAATTGTGCCAGTCGCCGTAGTCGATGGAGTTGCAGTATTGCTTGGAGGAAGGATCTTAAGCGCGCGCATACGCTGAGCCAACTCGCTTTGTATAGCTTGATACGCCGGGTTATTTGCTTTATTTTGAAGTTGATACGGGTCAGCATTAAGATCATACAGCTCCTTATCGCCATTTACATATTCAGCATAGGTCCAGCCGGGCACGCGAATACCGTCGAAGGTCCTGCCTGGATTCGTATGAACTTCGATGAACACTTCGTTGGTCCAACTGACCGCCGTATTCAAAATGACCGGGATAAGGCTTTTACCGTTTTGTGGCAAATCGGGGATGATCCCAGCGTATTCAGCAATTGTGGAGGTGAGATCAACATTTGAAACTAGTCTGGTTTCTTCCCTGTTGCCGATTAAGCCCGGGTAACGAATCAATAAGGGGAAGCGGATACATTCTTCATACACACATTCTTTTTTAATATACCTGTGAGATCCCCATGAGAATCCATGGTCTCCCATAAAGATAATCATGGTATTGTCAAGCTGACCCCTCGCTTTCAGTGTATCTACGATCCGCTGGATACCATCGTCAACACCGAGTAAAGCACGTTGTGAAGCGATGCGTTCATTGTGCCATTCATCAATTGTCGCCTGGCTTAATGGACTGAGATTACGCACCCAGGTTGGCTTGTCTGAAACGTCCGCTTCATTGAAATTCGGCGGATCAGGCGGAATATACACATCTGCATTTGCATATTGAGACAGTGGTGCGGCTGGCCAGTGCGGATCCCAGTATGCAAGGTAGAGGAAGAATGAACCAGTGGAGCTATTAATGAAATCGACGGCGAGATTTGTTAGCTGATTGGCGTTGCCGGATGCTGGTGCATTAAAGTGATCCCAACCGGGAGGAACGTAGTTTGCTCCTTTATCCCAGGGAAAGCCATTCAAGTATTTGCCGATGATGCCGGTGCGGTAACCAGCGCTATCAAGCCAAACGGGAAGGGTGTTGGCGTCCTTCAACTGATCACCGCTGCTATTATTGATAACTCCTGTTATGAACGCATACTGACCCGTTAACAACGAGGCGCGAGCCGGACAGCAAACACTGTCATTTACAACAGCATTGGTGAAGTTAACCCAGGAACCTTCAGGAAAGTGCATCAGCTTCCGCATAACAGGCAATGAATCCACATTTTGGTCATCGGTCATGATAATGACAACATTCTTCGTGGCTTGAGCGGATGCCTCCTCAACAGAGGCTGAGGAAGTGGGAATTGCCAGTCCAATAACGAGAATGCCCAGGACAAGTTTAAGAAAATTGTGCTTAAGCATGGTTGGATGGCCTTTCTTGCATTTTTCGTCGAGTCATCAGGCGGCAGACTATAATCCGCCGCCCGTTTGTGTCCAGGGCAGGCTATGGACCGATGTATGTCTGCCTGCGAGACTCGAACAGGTCGAAGTAGTATGTGCCGCGCGTACCATTATCAACGCCGGAAACTGCTCCCAGTTGCACACGGTCGATTCGCCGCGTATCGTTATCTATGCCCGTCAAATCAGCGCGTTGTGTACCGTCAATCCAAAGTGTCAGACTTCCATTGTTCACACCGCTGGTAGTCGCCGCGCGCCAGGCTATTTCAATTGGGTGTGACGAATCACTGATGGTAAACCAGCCGCTGCTCGTCCAGGTGCTGCTATCATTGCGAAGCGCAGCTCTAATTTGGTAATTGCCGTTCGAGTAGCGAAGTTGGACTCTGACAACCGCGGTAGAAGTACCAGTATATCCATGGAAAAGATAATGATTATCGTTGTTTCTCATTAGGATCGAGTTCGTGTCAAAATAGAAACGTGCGTGGTAACGGGTCTCGGCATTTGGTGAATCATCTGTAACGTAGATTGAATTGTTATCGTCAATCACTGCTTGCAGACCATAACTGCCATTCGACGCGGCAGCAGGACTAGCACTGAGATCGCCACCATCTGTGGTGGAAGCGGACCAGCGCGATAGGTCGCCGAATTCAAACCCATCAGCAAAGATCAGGTCTACTGGTGTCGGGGGTGTGGCAGTAGAAGTGAACATTTGCGAGGGCGTAGCCGTGTGTGTTTGCGTAGCAGTTGGGGCTGGCGTACCAGTATCGGTCAATGTCGGCGTGACTGATGACGTTGGAGTGATGGTCGGTGTTGCTGTATCTGTTGGTGTGTTGATAGGCGTATTCGTGGGCCTATCTGTGAAGGTTGCAGTTGGCGTGTTCGTTGAGGAGGATGCAGCTGCTCCCCAGTCGGGATCGAGGTCTTCTGCCGGTTCGTTCGTAATCCTCGTCTGGTTTGTTCCGTCGGCGTTCATTATGTAGATTTCCCGATTCCCATCGCGAGCGCTCCTGTAGGCAATCTTCGTGCCATCAGGTGAGAATGATGGATAGTTATCGCCAAGCGGGCTGTTCGTGAGGTTCGTCTGACCCGATCCATCAATATTCATCGCATAAACTTCGTCGTTGCCATCTCGTGTGCTCGTAAAGGCGATCTTCGCCCCGTCCGGAGAGAAGGCGGGCCCGAAGTCATCTGCTAGGTTTTTCGTGAGATTGATTGGATTC
>DAINRK010000181.1:5395-8433 GCA_036741855.1 Anaerolineales bacterium | reverse complement strand
TAAATACCTTTTTGATTTTGTTCAACCCGACATTGGGTGCTTGATAAAATTTGTCTTACTTCTTCTTGTACAACATTTCACGAAGACTTGACTGGAGCTCCGTTGGGAATTCAGGCAACATGCGCCTCAAAGCTACAACAAGCATTGGGCTTTTCGTGCTTTTCAAAAGTTGCTGGATGAAATATGTCGTTTCATCTGGAGATGCTTGATATAGCATAATGATTAATTCCTGCAAGTCGAATTGCAATGTGGCAGGCGCTGCCTTAATGATGGGTTCCACAATTTCGAAAATGGGCGGAAGGTTGTCAAAGTCTGATGACGAGATGAGGGGTACGAGCGCCTGTATGCCATTTGACCACATACGTTGACGTGCAGGATGCAGCCATTCCTTGACGAGTACCAGAAACAGATCCGGTGTTTCTCGTCGCAGGCGCGTGAGGCTGGTCGTGAGTAGAGCGGCGCGCACACTCGGGTCGCGTACGGCCTGAGTCCATGCGGTAAGGCGTGCTAAGAGCCGTTCCTCCTGTGGAGGGATGCGCCCGAGTATAAATGCGGATAGGAGCCTTGTTTCGAGCCATCCCTCATCCCATAATGCATCTGCCAGCTCAAGCGCTTGAATTGGTTGTTTCTCTGCAATTGGACCAAGTTCAGTTTCGATTTGTCTAAGGACAACAATTGGCGTTCGATAGGTTGGAAGAACAGATGAAGGCGCCACCCCCTGACTACGCAATGAGTGATTGACATAGAAATCAAGTATCTCACGGTGTTCACGCAAAAATAGAGGCGGCTGATCAAAATGGTCAGCTAGTTGAGCGGTTTGTTTTTTAAGGCGGGCCAGATCAATAGCGGGCATTTATTTGTTTGCAAGCGAAAGCAAAATTTCGATCTCTGCCGAGGGGCTGGCGGACTCAGAGCTAGTGAACTTGGTTACCCTGGATTTGAGTCTCTGCGCCCTGTTGCAAAGTACACGGATCGATTCTAACTGTTTTTCGCGAGTCGGTTGTAGTTTGCTGAACGAACCGCGCCTATACTTCCATGATTCTCTATTGAGTCGTCGTTCGATCTCCTGAAGAAGACCATGTAAATGCTCAATCCATTTCGTTGCAAAAACGCCATCATCTCGGTGAATGTATTTGATCGTGATGGCCGTCATCATCCAGAAAAATGCCCATTGTTCTGCCACGGACTTTTTGCTCTGCTGCAAATCTTCCGGTTCAGGAGCGGTTGCAATGGGAATTGGGCTTTTTTCAAACAGTAGGCGTGATGGAAGCGGGCGTAGTGCTTTCGCGTGGGGTCTCAATACCCAATCCGCCATAACAGCTGAATCTGCGTAAAGGACAAATGTAAATGTCCCACCTTCAGGTGCATTGTTATTATTTTCGTGGATTAGGGCAGGGTTTCCGAATTGACTGAAAAGAGCGTAACGCTCAGGGGAAGTGTGAGCACTGACTTGCTCGAGCCGCGTGCAAAGGCTGGCACTATGTTTGTCTGATACAACCAGACTCAGATCAATATCGCTGAGGGAATCTGCTTCATTTCTACTGAAGCTACCGGTCAGCCACCCGGCAACAAATCTTTCATCCTTTGATAGAGTTTCGGTAATCGTTGTTAGGAAAGAGTCTCTCTGTTCGCGGTAGACTTCTAGCAAATTCATATGTGTTGTTTAGTGATAGAGGCGGAGTGTTGCTCCGCCTCGTCAAATTAGTATGATCTTGCGAAATACACCTTCCGCTTGGAAGGTTTCCCACACACAATGCAAGTACCTTCTTCATAGTTTTGATTCAATGGAATGTTGCGCGTGGTAGCTTTGGTATCTTCCTTGACTTTGGTTTCACACTCAGTTGATTCGCACCAGTATGCAAATGCCCAGCCGTCCGCAACGATCCGCTTCAGGTCTTCGTAATCCCTGGGTTCATGGATATTCGCATCCCGGTATTCGGTGGCGCGCTTCAAGAGTGAGTCCTGGATCTCGACAAGGAGCCCACTCACAGTGGACGCGAGATCCGTTTGGGAGACGAAGGATTTGCCTTCTCGACCAGGCCTGTCACGGCGAGCAAGTGCAACTGAACCTTTTTCGACATCCTTGGGACCGATCTCCACACGGACAGGCACACCGCGCATCTCCCAATCATTGAATTTAAATCCCGAAGAGACGTTATCACGCTCATCCATCTTGACGCGGATGCCATGTTCTTTGAGTTCCTTGAAGACGCGGTCCGCCACTTCCATCACTTTGCTTTTCTCTGTATCGTTTTTGTAGATGGGTACAATGACAGCTTGAATGGGCGCAAGCCGAGGAGGCAGAACGAGGCCCTGATCGTCACCATGAACCATGATCATCGCGCCAATGATTCGGCTCGAAATCGCCCAGGAGGTTGTTTCGCAATATTGAAGTGTGTTGTTCTGGGCAAGATATTGAATGTCGAACGCCTTGGCGAAATTCTGCCCGAAGTAATGTGATGTGCCAGATTGCAAGGCGCGCTTATCCCACATCATGGCTTCGATGGAGGTCGTGATTTGCGCGCCTGGGAACCGCTCGGTTTCACTCTTGGCTCCTGTGAAGACAGGGATCGCAGCTTCTTCAAGGCAAAAACGTTTATAAATCTCCAGAATGCGATACATTTCTTCCTTGGCCTCTTCAGCGTCGACATGTGCCGTGTGGCCCTCATGCCAGTAGAATTCAGTCGTACGCAGAAAGAGCTTTGTGCGGATTTCCCAGCGCAGCACCGAACCCCATTGCACGATCAGCACAGGCAAGTCGCGCCAGGATTTGATCCATTTGGAGTACATATATCCAATAATGGTTTCGGATGTGGGACGCACCACTAAGGGCTCTTCAAGTTTCTCACCGCCGCCGTGTGTGACAACTGCCAGTTGAGGTGAAAAGCCCTCCACATGTTCCTTCTCTTTTTCGAAGAACGACAATGGGATCAACGTGGGAAATGCTGCATTGACATGACCTGTTTTCTTGAACTCTGCATCCAGCCAGGATTTGATGTTTTCCCATAGTGCCCATCCATAGGGTTTCACAACCATGC
>DAINRK010000181.1:0-5385 GCA_036741855.1 Anaerolineales bacterium | reverse complement strand
TTGTACCATTCTGCAAAGTCTTCTGCACGAGTTGGTAATTTATCTTCAGCCATTTTTCCTCTTCGTTCGCATGTTTGCAGGTCGAAACGTTTGAACGTTCAAACCTGATAACTTTCTAACTGTTTTACGGCAGTTTGCACATCTTTCGCAAAGCTCAAAATCTCGCGCTGATGTACAGGCATATAAGAGTCAAACTCTTTGAAGAACTGGTCAAACGTGGACTGCCAGCCATGCCCGACCAGTATCAACGGCCTCCGGTGCAGAGACTCCACGATCATCAGGTTCCAAAGCAATGAGATTTCGGTTAAGGTGCCGGCTCCCCCAGAGAGTGCTAACGCCGCGTCACATTCATGGATAAGGGTATGCAGCCGCTCGACCAGTGTTTTCTTTCTGATCTCTTCCTTCACCCAAGAGTTTGCTTTGATAGGGCGCCATGCTTCAATATCTTCACATGTCACGCCAATTACGTGCCCACCCGCTTCATGCGCACCCCGCGACACCGCTTCCATAACACCGATATAGCCGCCTGTGAGAACGGTATGCCCGCGTTCGGCTAACAGCTTGCCAAGTTCTCTGGCTTCGGCATAGGCTGTCGAATCTTCTTTGGGTTGAGAGCCACCAAAAACACTGACTTTCATTCTTGATTCCATTCTCGTGATTTGTTGATTTCCAACTTTGCTAATATTGCTTTTTCTAAATCGATCTCTGATATGGAGGCCAGTTGTAATAAATACAATGCCACATCTGCCAATTCCGATTCAAGTTCTTCTTTGTATTTTATTTCATCACTCCATTGAAAGTGTTCCAGAATTTCGGCAGCTTCCAATGTAAGTGAGATTGCCAGATTGCGCGGCGTCTGTGGTCGTTTGCTGCCTGCCCCGTACCAGCCTTTCGAGTGGACGAAACGGTGCATTTCCTCGGTAAGTTGTTTAATGTCCATAGTTTTTAACACGAAGAACACAAAGGGTCACAAAGTTTCTTTCTTCTTTCCTTTTCTTCACGGTGAAAATCGCGAAATGACAAAAGAAAAACGGCTCGCCAGAGTCTGGGAGCCGTTATTGACACGGTGAATTGAACCTCATCCAGACCAGGCAGGTTTATGCATGCGGCGCGACGGCAGTGGGTTCAACATCATGGATGCGATTATACCACTATAGTCCCGCGTGTTTTTTGCGGGGCGATTTTCTCTGCTAAAATAAATGGGTGGAACGTGATCACTCTGCCTTGCTCGAAAATTCACTGGATGGATTGCATCTTGAATTGCTGCATTTATTTGCATATCAGGCTGCTGCATTGCAAATGCCGCTCTATCTGGTCGGTGGTGTGGTGCGTGATATGCTGCTGGGACGTGTTGTGAATGATTTTGATCTTGTTATTGAAGGTGATATTGCTGCTTTTGCGGAATCCATTTTGAAAAAGTATGGTGGGAAGATCCTGGTACACTCCCGTTTTGGGACAGCCAAATGGATTCTCAATGAATCAACGTTCAAGCGTTTGGATTTTCCAGTCGCGCGGTTCCCCGACTTCGAACTATCGTTTGACCTTGTCTCGGCCCGGTCTGAGACTTATTCCCAGCCGGGGGCACTGCCGGATGTGGAACGCTCCACACTTGAGGATGACCTTCGCCGTCGGGACTTTACCGTCAATGCCATGGCACTTCGTTTGGATGCGAATCATTATGGGGAGCTGATCGATCCTCTCGGTGGGGAGTCGGACCTTGAGAGTGGAATCATTCGAGTCATTCATCCGAAGTCATTTATCGATGATCCCACACGCATCTATCGCGCGGTCCGTTATGAGGGGCGTTACGGATTTCAAATTGCGGAAGATACACTGGCACTCGTCCCTGATGCTCGACCAATAATCAAAGAACTCTCTGCAGAACGGATCCGGCATGAATTAGATCTAATCCTCGCGGAGCCAAATGCGGTATACATGTTGGCGCGGCTGGATGAGTTGGAATTGCTCAAACCGATCCATCCAACTCTGTTTTATGATGAGGCTGCTCATGCGCGGCTGGCAAACATAGGATCCTTTCGGGCGCTGCGGCGTATCTCGCCCTGGAATCTTGATAGGGGAGAGGGGACCAAGCGAGTGCTGGGCTGGCTGCTTTGGCTGATGTCATTATCACACAACGATATTGGTTCTCTTAATTTACGTTTGCAATTTAGTTCAGACTTTCTGGCGTCACTGTTCGCAGCATCAACAATGTTCTCAACTCTATCCTCCTTTGCAAATCTAAGACCCAGTCAATGCGTGGAACGGCTGAGTTTGTATCCCCTTAATGCTGTGGAAGCTGTCTACTTTATTGCGCCAGATGAAAAGATCAAAGACGTATTCTTCAAATATCTTTCTGAGTGGCGGCACGTCAAACCTCATATTACAGGCGAAGATTTGAGAAAACGCGGATTGGAACCAGGGCCAAGATATGGTGAGATCCTTCGCCGCCTCCGCGCTGCCTGGTTGGATGGGGAGATAAAATCGAAAGATCAAGAATCAAAACTATTAGACGAACTATTATGAACCTCCAACCCTATCTTACCTTCGCTCGCCAACTGGCTTATCGCGCCGGGCGAATTACACTTGGTTATTACAATAAAGGTATTCAGCATGATATGAAGCATGATGAATCCCCTGTCACTGCGGCAGATCGAGCTACTGAGGAATTTATTCGCGGCGAAATCGAGAAGAACTATCCGACCCATGCACTTGTAGGTGAGGAGTATGGGGAAAAGGCTGGCGAGGGAAATCCATTTCGGTGGATCGTGGACCCCATCGATGGAACCAAATCCTTCCTCAAGGGTGTTCCCTTTTATTCTGTGCTGATTGCACTCGAGATCGAAGGCGTTTCGCGCGTAGGCGTGATATGTTTCCCGGCTCTGGATGAAATTTTGTATGGTGCAGATGGATTGGGAGCATGGTGCAATGGCAGGCGCGTACACGTATCTGAGATATCCAGGCTCAAGGATGCTGTGTTCTGTTACACGAGCTGGGCAGGCTTCCGTACGAACGACAAACTGGATGTGTTCGAAAGAATGCACAAGGAATGTTTTTTCGGGCGCGGTTGGAGCGATGCGTACGGCTATTACATGGTCGCCACAGGACGGGCTGAATTCATGCTGGACCCCACCATCCAACTTTGGGACGTGGCGCCATTTCCACCCGTCTTTCGGGAGGCCGGAGGCTTCTTTGGTTCATGGGAGGGCAAAGAAGGCCACACGTATGGGGAGGGATTTGCTGTTAATGCCGCGCTTAAGTCCAAAGTCATGAAATTGATGCGGAGCGCATAAGCACATCCTGCTATAATGTGGTGGAAAATGAAATGAATGAGTAAAAATCCATGAGTGTCAAAGTGTACGACCAAACTCGTGAGCGTCTGCCATATCGCTTGCGCGAGAATTTCCTGTCCACGCCGGAATTGGCTTTACTGCGCGCCCTGCAGGAAATGGTTGGACGTCACTATGTAATCTGCCCGAAGGTGGCGGTCAATGACATTTTTTATATCGCCCGCCCCAATGAGAACGTACATTTCTTCAATAAGATTTTCCGAAAGCATGTCGATTTCTTGCTATGTGAACCTCCCACACTTCGACCTGCAATTGGTATTGAACTGGTGAAGCCTGTTGCCCGGAACGAAACGCGCGATTCCGATCAGTTCATGCAGGATTTATTTCTCAGCGCGGGACTACCGCTCGTGCATGTTCTTTCGAGTGAACGCTATTCAGAAAAGGATTTGGTGGAATTATTCCAACTGGCGATTATGAGAGTAAAGAAGACGGGCCCACTTCGCGCAACGACGAAAACTGATTCCGTTCCGATGTGCCCTGTCTGCGGGAGGATGATGGTACTGCGTGTCTACCGCAATGGACCGGGCTCTGGGAAGAAGTATTACGGGTGTATGGATAGCCCCAAATGTAGTGGGATCGTGGCGATCGACTGAAAAGTGGAGAACTTATTCTCCACTTCTTTTATATGAATCGCGCTCTTAAGCTTTCAGTTGGAATCATACACATATCTCTCTTCCCAAACCATTGATAACGATGTCGCGCGATTTGGTTATAAACCCAATCCCGAATAAATCTTGGAACAACCAGTCCAAGATAAGAGAGAATCGACCAGGGGAAATTTAGATATTGCCCTATTTTCAGCGCTGCGGTTGAGCCAAGATATATCTTTCCCTCATCAATTAATATGACGGCTTGATTGAAGTCCTTCGGTAGCCTGCACCATTCGAGTAATTCTTTACCTGTTTCCGATTGAATCGAAGCAAATTGGAATATTAGTTGTTTCTCTCGTTCGAGAATAAAAATCACTGATCCATTACATAGATTGCAAACCCCGTCGAAGAGGATGATTTTTTGTTGTTTTATTTCTTTTTCATTCATAGTGATTTGGATTGCGAATTGGGAGATTGCTTCGCCGCTTCGCGGCTCGCAATGACATAGTTTAATAATGCTTCTTCAGCTCGGACGCGTACTTTTTTCCAACAATACCTTTATTTGCCTCCAGCCAATCTCTGAATGCAGTTTTGCCTCGTCCAGGTTCTTTGGACACGAGGAGATTTGCCATGAGACCATCCACTTCTTCAGACGTGAGCATTACATCCCCGACGAAGAGACTTAGAAATTGTGCTGCAAGCAATGCCAGCCACGAGGGAACAGAGATTATCGGTCGCTTTGCCCGGATCGTTTCGCCGATTAATTGAATGAGTTCTTTGAATGTGTATGCATCAGGGCCAACTGCATCGATTATGTAATTTTCCTTGCTATAAACAGCTTCAACCGCCAGATCGGCAAGGTCTTCGACATAAACAGGTTGGATTCGGTACGATCCATCCCCTGGAATGAGAAAGACTGGGAAACGCCTCAGCAGGTAAGCGATATTATTGATCAGAATATCCTCATTGTTACCAACCAAGACCGTAGGCCGCAGGATGGCGTAAGACATCCCTGAATCGATCACTGTTTTCTCATTGGCTGCCTTACCCCAATAATAAGGGAGATGTGAATCAGCTGATGGATTGGCAATGCTGATATGCACCACTCTTCTTATGCCGGCAGCTTTCGCGGCGTTGATCAATTTGTGCGTGTTTTCTACTGCGCGAGGCTGCGTATTTTCGCCTTTATCAAAGCGTACCCAGTACGTATTGACCAATACATCTACACCCTGTAAGCGTTGTGTCATGCTGGCTTCGTCAAAATCCAGTGGGTAAGCTCTGACCTTTCCGTCAAACGGATCGGGGCGGTTTGGGTGTCCTGTAAGCGTGATGACTTCTTCACCGCGTGCGAGCAATCTTTTTGCGATGTATTTTCCAGAAAAACTAAACGCACCTGTAACCGCTACTTTCATGTTATCTCCTTATTGTGAAATATATCACAATAAAAT
>DAINRK010000180.1:0-8459 GCA_036741855.1 Anaerolineales bacterium | reverse complement strand
CATCTCGATCGTGTGCCGTGACCTCTCCGTTCCGAAGTTTGACCGTCAGACTTCTTGAGTGATAATGATAATTTAAGAAATATTCTTTGATGAACTCTCCTTTATGACCTAGCGCGATGACAAATTCCTTATGACCAAAGAAGGAATATATATTCATAATATGCCAGAGAATTGGTCTGCCTCCAATTTCCACCATTGGTTTTGGTTTAACTGCTGTTTCTTCCGATAAGCGTGTGCCTAATCCACCTGCAAGGATGGCGACCTTCATAACTAGTCCTTTCAATTATTCCTGCTGCGCAGAGGTCTGTCTAATGTCTTGATGGAACAAAAAATTCCTATGGTATTAATCATACACCAAAGTATAGCGACTTAACCTATTGGAAGCCTGACCCCGGTTGTGTGATTGATCGCTTCGAGATGAGTAACGCGTAGGAGGGAACTGAAAATAATGGAGAGGGAGAGATGTTTTTTCTGTTGTTTTGTGAAAAGTAAGAAATTGTTGAAAATCGCCTAAAGAGAAAGAATTGCCCCAAAATCCTTGTGATACCTCCACCCATAATTTGCCGTGTTATTGATCCCGGTTGTAACGCATAGATAGGCGACTCAAGTTCTGCTTCAAAACGCGAAATTAGCGAAGCAAGGTGAAAAATTACAGGAATCTTTGCCATCAGAGTTATGGCAGGAATCCACTGAGGTGTCAATTATTGATAAATTGAACAGTTTGCAAATCAGTCCTGCAAAATAGAATGCAAAAGGGGGATAAGCAAATGGAATATTGAGTCCATTGAAATAGAGGTATTCGAGTAGGCGATAATTATTTGCTTTGATTCCCATGATTATTCGATAAAAGAAGCCGCCATCCTTGATTGGGAAACCCACATTATACGGAACAAACATACGAACCCAACTGCCGAAAATGATATCGGCAATAAAAAGCAATCGCCAATATCCTCTGTGCGCAGACTGCCACTTGAGCTTGGCATATATATGTGTCTCGTTTTATTTTTGAGTAAACTTCCTCTGCCATTCAAACAATTTATTTAGGGCCTCTATAGGTGAAAGGGCATTCACATCCAGCTCTTTCAACTCATCCAACAATGGACTGGACTCTGGAAACAACGCGGCCTGCTGCGCAGCATGCGGCTCAATTTTTACCGCACGGCCAGACGTTTTTTCGAGCTCTGCCATTATCTCACTTGCACGTTGAATTACGGGCGTGGGCAATCCGGCCAACTGTGCGACATGGATTCCATACGAACGATCGGCTCCACCCGCGATGATCTTGTGCAGGAAAACGACCTTCCCATCTGCTTCGCTCACGGCAACGTTGTAATTACGAATACCGGGCAATAATTCGGCAAGCTGAGTCAATTCATGGTAATGTGTTGCAAACAAGGTCTTGGCACGCAGTTGTGGATGATTATGAACATACTCAATCATGGCCCACGCAATAGACAGTCCGTCATACGTTGAAGTACCGCGTCCAATCTCATCCAAAATCAAGAGCGAGCGCGCTGTTGCATGATGCAGAATATTCGCCGCTTCTACCATCTCAACCATGAACGTGGATTGGCCTGCATGAATTTCATCCTGCGCACCAATCCGTGTAAAGATTCGGTCAATCAGCCCAATCTTTGCCGAATCCGCCGGTACGAAGGAGCCCATTTGTGCCATCAATGCAATCAACGCCGTCTGTCGCAGATACGTGGATTTACCAGACATGTTTGGACCAGTAATTACCCGTACAAATTCGCCGTTTTCAAAGATGACATCATTGGGAATATATCGTTCACCGTGCAGTAATTGCTCGACAACAGGATGTCTACCCTCGTGGATTTCCAGCCCGTTTCCCTCATGGACTTCGGGGCGGGTATAGCCTCCAAGTGCGGCTGTCTCGGCGAGAGAGGACAGAACATCCAGCACTGCAAGGGACCGGGCAGTTTGCAGCAATTTGGATGCAGACTTTCCTATCGCTGCGCAAGTTTCCTTGAACAGCCGAAGTTCCAGCTCACGAATACGTTCCTCTGCATTCAAGACAAGGGTTTCATACTCTTTCATTTCAGGTGTGATAAATCGCTCTGCATTGACCAGTGTCTGTTTGCGGATGTAATTTGTTGGTGCTTTATCTGCGGCACCGCGCGAGATTTCAATGTAATAACCGAAGATTTTGTTATATCCAACCTTCAATGTCTTGAGTCCTGTCCTGTCGCGCTCCACGGATTCAAGGTTGGCGATCCAATCACGTGCATGCTGAGAGGCATCGATGATCGAATCGAGTTCCTGGGAATATCCCGGTCGGATAATTCCCGTGTTTTGCAACGTGGACGGTGGTTCATCATCAATGGAAGACTGTAAGAGTGATAATTCATCAGCTGCCAGTTCGAGCTTTGGCAAAGTGGAGACTTGACCCTGACTAATAAGGTCAATGATATTTGGCAAGCGCGACAGCGTATCCCGCATTGCGACCAGGTCACGTGGTTGTGCGTAGCCTGCCAAAACACGGTTGACCAATCTTTCAAGATCTGCAAGCGGCTTGAGCGCAGCGCGTAATTCCGCGCGCTTCATACCATCGTCGAAAAAATCTTGGACACCGTTTTGCCTGCGTTTAATCCTTTCCACATTCAACAATGGCTGGCTGACCCATTGATGGATCATGCGTTTGCCCATCGGAGTCACGGTTTGATCTAGAGTCCCAAGGAGGGAGCCTTTTCGTTCGCCTCGTAATGTTTCATCTAGTTCAAGGTTTCGACGTGTTGCTGCATCAAGTGTCATGAATTCATTGATACTGTAAGATCGCAGGCTGGTAAGCAAAGTCAGCGAGTCGGGCTGCGTCTCTTTTAGATATTGAAGGATCGCGCCTGCAGCTCGCATGGAAAGGGTGCGACCTTTGATACCAAATCCCTGCAAGGTGGAGGCTTTGAAATGTGAGAGCAGAGTTTCTTCGCATTTGCCCGGCTCGAACCGCCATGTGGGATAAGATGTTTTATGACCTGAAATCCCGTCGTTTAGAGTTTGATTTTCGGGATGCAGGATTTCGGCGGGATGTAAGCGTGTCAGCTCGGCGCGTAAAGCCTCGATTGGGAGCTCGGTAACAGCAAACTCTCCAGTAGTGATATCCGCATATGAAACGGAAGCAATTTTCTCATCTAGAAAGACCGAGGCAAGGTAGTTGTTCGAATCCCCGGGCAGAAGCGCCGGTTCGGTCACTGTGCCGGGAGTCACAACACGAATCACTTTGCGCGGGAAGAGTCCTTTAACAGGTGTGTCCCCAATCTGTTCGCAGATAGCAACATGATATCCCTTTTCAATAAGCCGCGCCAGATAATTTTCCACTGCGTGATAGGGAATTCCGGCCAACGGTGCGCGGATGCCTTTGCCTACAGGCTTCGAGGTCAATACGATGTCAAGTTCACGGGCGGTGAGTTCTGCATCCTCATCAAAAGTTTCATAGAAATCCCCGAGTCGAAAAAATAAAATGGTATTTGGATAGTCGCGTTTGATTTCAAGATACTGTTGCCGGGCAGGAGAGACATCGTCGTTATACATAGGAAAGTTTTATTGTACCAAGAGATATTTTATGGAATATATTGGCGGCATCAAGCCAAGAATATGATCGTATATAGAACAATTGTACTATATGTGTCCAAATCTTAACAACGGACTTAGACTATAATTTCCGTAATTCTGTGGATGAAGGAGGAGGCATGTATAAACTTGTTTTGGTTCGTCATGGACAAAGCACATGGAATTTGGAAAATCGTTTCACCGGTTGGACGGATGTTGGCCTCACCGAACTCGGTAAGGCGGAGGCGCTAGAAGCAGGGAAATTGCTCAAAGAAGGAGAGTATATCTTTGATGTGGCATATACCTCGGTTTTGAAGCGTGCCATCCAAACCCTATGGATCATCCTGCAGGAGATGAATCTGGAATGGATTCCCGAGACCAAGGCCTGGCAACTCAATGAGCGACACTATGGGTCTCTGCAAGGATTGAACAAATCTGAGATGGCTGAAAAGTTTGGAGAAGAACAGGTGAAGATTTGGCGACGCAGCTACGATGTGCCGCCTCCAGCCTTGGATCGGGATGATGAACGCCACCCGCGATTCGACCCGCGTTATGCTTCAATGACTCCTGAACAACTGCCTGCAACTGAGGCACTGAAAAATACGCTGGAGCGGGTCCTCCCTTACTGGCACTCGACGTTGAGTCCCATTATCAAATCAGGTAAGCGTGTGATCGTCGCCGCGCATGGGAACAGTATCCGTGCTTTGGTGAAATATCTCGATAATATTTCAGATTCTGAAATTACCGAACTTAATATCCCAACCGGCGTGCCTCTTGTCTATGAACTCGATGAAGAACTGAGACCCCTTAAGCATTATTATCTTGGCGACCCGGAGGAAGCTGCGAAGAAAGCTGCAGCCGTTGCGAATCAAGGAAAGGCAACATAGGCAAATTGATTTTGTGTGCTGATATAACAACGTACTTGGTTTACGTTAAATATGTTACAGCAATGCAATATCAGTGGTGAGTTAGGATAAAATATGCCCGTGAGTTGTATAGCAAGTGATTCAAATAATCACCTTCTTTAAAGGAGTCATGGGATGAGATTTCATAAAGGCTACTGTGTTCTAATGGCGTTGGCAGTTCTTCTTCAAGCCTGTGGAAGCGGTGCGGAAATACAGACGACGCCTCCACTCGTTGCCACCGAGCCCGTGAGTGCGACCCAGCCACCAGTTACGGAAGCTGTAGCCACTGAGATCGTTCCATCTGAGTTTTTTACCACCGTTCCTCTTCGGAGCGGCTTTGGATATCGTTCATCCTGGCTTGAACTATATTTTACTGACCCGGTCAATCCGCTCGCGGCACGCGAGGTAGGCGGCGTGGATGCCTTCCTGTCATCGGCAATTGTCGCAGCTAGAGAAAGCGTGGACATTGCCCTGCGAAATCTCAACCTGGAAAGCGTCACAAGCGCGTTGGTTGTCGCTAATCGTCGAGGCATACCTATCCGAGTTATCGCAGAAAGCGAAAGTATGACGAGCCGATCTGACTTCCAGGTGTTGAAGGATGCAGGTATTGCTGTAGTTGAAGATCAGCAGCTTGGGCTGATGAATAATCGATTTGTGGTCATTGACCATAAAGAGGTTTGGACGGGATCGCTTAGTTATGACCTTGCGGGTGTGTTCCGCGAATACAATACTCTGGTTCGAATCACTTCTCCAGAAGTGGCAGCCGACTATACCAAGGAATTCAACGAGATGTTCGAAAATAATCAGTTTGGGCCGCTTGTTGTTCCTGAGACTCCCTATCCCTCTGTGGATATACAGGGAACACAGGTCGAAGTGTTGTTTTCGCCTGATGATATTGTCGTTTCGCGCTTGACCCAGTTGATTTCCGAGGCCCAGCAGAATATTTCATTCCTAGTTTATTCATTCGCCTCTGAAGATCTGGGAACGACGATTCGTGCCAAAGCTACCGATGGTGTCACCATAGGCGGAGTGATGGAGTTCGATCCGGTTGACCCCAACCAGCCCAATCCAAATTTGAACCTGGTGGAAGAGTTGAACTTCTTTCGACAGGCCGGACTTAATGTCCTTTTGGATCGAAATCCTGAAGTGCTGAATCACAAAATCATGATCATCGATGGCAAGATTGTCGTGTTAGGTTCGTATGATTTTACGAACAGGGCCGAAATTGATAACGATGAAAATGTAGTAATCATCCACAATGAAGCCGTTGCGCAAAAATTCATGGAGGAATTCCTGCGCGTTCAGCCCCGTGCTCAGCCATAATTCATACGTGACCTGTAAAAATCCTTAGACGTTAGGAAAGAACTTCCTAACCTCTTTATTTTGTAGTCGGTTTCCTGGCAAACAAATATGCTCTTTGCGTGGCGACCTCAACTTGTGGGTTGGGTTCACGAATCAAGGTTTCCTCCAATTCATACCCTGCTTCCTTTAGCCAGACTTCCATTTCTGAAGGCAGATAAAAGGCAAAATCAAGGTTTACAGGCTTTTCCCACCACTCATCAAGATGCTTGGTTTCAGTGCCAATGTGAAACGTAGCCAGCAGGATGCCTCCGGGTTTGAGCACGCGTTTCATTTCAAGCAAAGCCTCAACGATTTGCTCGTGCGGGATGTGGATCATGCAATAAAAAGCCGCGATCCCTCCCCATGTATTATCAGGGTCAGGAAGCGCTAACATATTCCCTTGATGAAAATGTATCTCCGGATTCAGCCTTTGGGCTTCAGCCACCATGTTTGCTGACAGATCCACGCCCAGCGTTTGCACGCCTTGACGATGAAGATATCGTGCGATCTGGCCAGGACCGCAGCCCATATCACAGACTGGACCCAAATCTCCGACTTCGCGCGCCAGACGAGCCAAACAGTCGCGGTCAAATGGTTTGTCATCCATTTCGTCTTTAAATCTCTCAGCATATTCCACTGCAACTCTATCATAACTGGCTTGCGTATCTTTTATTTGTTTCTTCATTTGGATTTCTTTCGCCTGGCGTTTGGAATACACTTTAAACGATGCGGGCAGTTCAACAGACTGCCCGTTTTCTTACGCAACTCATTTCAACCAATTACTTCGGTGCAGCGGCAAGGGTATCTTTGATTTGCTCAAGATGTCCATTGATGTGAAAATTTGGTTGAAGCAGGCCGAATCCGAATCGATAATAACTGCCTCTATTTACCACGAAGTCTTCGGGGATCAACTCCGCGTATGCGAGAACTTCCTCTACAGTTCGGCGAAGCATCTCCAGCATCAATTTTATGGAGGGATTGGCCTTTACAGTCGCCTCCACCTGCGCAGTTACATTGCTTCCGAAGCCATCTGTAGTCAATTCATAGCCGTCGATTAGACTGGTGAGAAAGGTGGAATTGAACCGCTCGGTTTGAACGAGATGGGCAAGAATTTCCAATGCACTCCATTCTTTTGGATCAGGGCGCATCATAGCTTGCTCATCGCTGTAACCATCAAAGCATTTTTCTAATTCAGCCAGAGCAGACTCATAAAGTTCCCGGGCCTTTTTGGAAAGTTCGGCGGGCTCAAACGGCACATCTGGCATTGGGCGCTTGCTTAATTCCATGTTGATGGTCTTCTTTTCGGGTCCGCGATAGAAGACCACTGCAATGGCATCCCCACCTTTTTTCCCGGCAATTGCATTTGGAAGGCTGGTTGCATCAGTTCGAATCGGATGACCTGCCATTTCGACGATTACATCATCCTTCTGTAAACCCGCTCTCTGCGCGCCCATTCCATCCACTAAGCCATCCAATCGCAGCCCTTCGCGGACGGGTACACCCAAGGCCTTCGCCTGATCTTCTGTGAAATCACCAGGTGCAATCCCAAGCATAGGGCGCGTTGAGATGCGTAGATCCACACCTGTTTCCAACACAGACTTGAGGTTTTCCAAACTCTCCACCCAGTTTTCGTGGAAAGTCTCTCCTATCTTAGACCAGGATGGGTCGTCGGGAACATCGTGATCCATGCGGACGAGGGTGCCGCCGTCTTTTTCTGTTATGAAGACAGTCACGTCGGTGGGGGCAGGATCAATGTTCGAGTACCAGCGGAATTTTATCTTTTTGTTTTCATCGAGTTCGAGATAATGCCCGCTTGAGTAAAAATCCCCGCGCCACCAAAGATACATGCGGCCCTTGGGGTGCTTCTCGACTGTGGCCACATCACATAGCCACTCGCGCAGGGATGTGGAATTGGTAAACGCGCGGTAAGCCAATTTCGCGGGTGCGTTGACGAAGGTTTCTGCAGATACAGTTGCCATTAGAGTTCTCCTGTTGGAAGTAAGGTCAGAATATTTTAGACGACTCCATTGGGAACCACACCCCGCTGAGGTATTGGAAATTTTATCACGTCTGCAGTTGGCTTGTGCGCAGTGGTTGGGTCTGAATTGCGACAATCGTGACCTAGGTGCCGGTTGTCAATTTCTTGGTGTTTTCGTTGGCCTGGGGGGCCTTCTTGTTGGATTGGGATGAGTCGTGTTGGGCGGAAGAGGTGTATTGGTTGGTGAATTATTTGGCGGTCGTACTGAAGTGTTCGTTGGGGCTGTGAAAATCGACGAAGTGGCAGTTGGAGTCGGGGTGTCAATTGTGTTGACCGGCAACAAAGGCATATCTACCATGCGGTACGCATGTTCATAGGATGCCAGCACACCGCATTCGCTGGAGACAGATTCAATCTTTCCATCGTTATCTTCATCCCTGCCATTGAGCATTTGATCTGAAATGGCTGCCGAATCGCGAATAGGCTGACCCAAATCTAAAGAATCAGCTGTGAGAATTGTCAGGACGTGATCTCGCAGTTCCGTTGCCCACTGTGCCAGATTTTGCGCACAGATCTTCATACTTTCCGCATTGGCAATCATATTCTGTGAAGCACCCGGAGAATTAGCTACGTAGTCCGCTTGGGAATAGAGTGCCTGGATGTACCCGAGG
>DAINRK010000179.1:0-8470 GCA_036741855.1 Anaerolineales bacterium | reverse complement strand
GATTGGGCTGTGGCAAAGCTGGTCACGCCGAAGCTCATGAGCAACGAGAGCGTAACAAGGAGCAGACCGATTCTGCTCAAGAAACCTTTTCCAGACATTTCAAATTACTCCTTTCCAAGTTAGGACAATCTACAATTCGCCTGATCGAAAATCAAGGCGACTTGACCGTAGCCAAAACCTTACCGGGCTCCTTGAACTGGCTGAAATGAAATTAGGCTGAATTGTTTGGATGAGGAGGCAAGCCCGGCAGTTTATTGTCTGCCAGTCGCTACCAGTCAACAGTCAAGCGGAATGTGTATCCAAAATAACGATACACTTCAAGCTTTTAAAATCCCTACGCAGCATGTAAACTGACGGATTTATTCTTAATGGTAGGGCTTTCCCTACCGATTACACTAAAAATTATTCTTTTTAAGAGGAGGGGAATATAATTTCTTTACTAAGATGACAGATATAAACATTCCGGGTTCGCTGGTTTCGGTCCATTGGCTGGCAGAAAATCTCCATGCTGAAAATCTTGTAATTCTGGATGCAAGCATAAAGCTCGTGACGCCCATCCAGGGTGGTGAACAAAAAGCGCCTGAGTACATTCCGGGTGCTTTGCGATTTGATATCGATCATGAGATGAGTGACAAGAAATCTTCTCTGCCGCATATGATGCTAGCGCCAGAAATATTCATGGAGAAAGCGCGGCAGCTGGGGATTAATCAGAATAGCGCGATCATTGCCTATGACCAGGTGGGACTTTATTCAAGCCCGCGCGCCTGGTGTATGTTCCGCGCGATGGGACATGATCAGGTCGCTGTATTGGATGGAGGCTTGCCCGCATGGATTGAAGCAGGATATGAAACCGCGCGGACTCTTTCTATTCCAAGAGGACGCGGTAACTTTATCTCTCAACCTAAGGGAGAGTGGTTCGTTGATTCGAGCTATGTGTTAAATGCTCTGACAGACCCGGCTTTCAGCGTGATTGACGCACGCTCTCAAGGACGATTCAAGGGTCTGGAGCCGGAGCCGAGGGCAGGGCTGAGAGGCGGTCATATGCCCAACGCGGTCAATATCCCTTTTACAAGCGTGCTTGAAAATGGGAAGATATCCTCCAAATCAAAGCTTCAATCCATCTTTGAACAATACAGTGATAAAAAGATGGTGTTTAGCTGCGGGTCAGGTGTGACGGCTTGTGTAGTGGCATTGGCGGCGGAGCAGGCGGGTCATAAAAATCTTTCCATTTATGACGGCTCATGGAGTGAATGGGGTTCGCCCACTTCGGGGCTGCCTGTCGAAGCTGGATAGCTTGCCTCTGTTTTTTCCCAGTTAACATGTTCATTCAAAACGAGGGGGTTGATTGTCGGGTGGGATCCTCGCAGAGGAGACCCATGGTCCCCAAGGCGTTATTGAGCTAGCAGCAATGCTATATAGTTAGATCTATTATCGCCCATGCACTTCAGACGAAAACGATTCGCCTGCTTGAACAGATTGAGAATCAAGGCGACTTGACGTTAGAAAGGTGTCACCAGGCTGGTAAGAGCATCAAGAGAGATGGTTTTGAGATGTGGAAAGCCCGGCAGTCAAGCGCCTATGGACCGCTGCCAGACAGAAACCAAACCGAAGAAAACCTTACATGAGAGTGCACTTTAAGCTTGTTAATACGTACACATTCCATAAAACTATAGATTTATCCAGATGGAGTAATCAGGAATTTAGGAGCAAAGAGTGGGCCACCAAGTACTTTTGCTCCCGTGGGCTGCGGGCTTCCACCGGATGGTTCAATCGTTACATCCACAGAAGAGTATTCAAGCAAGGATTCAGACACTTCGATGCGCGTCCCGCCATAGTTCTCCTCATCAGTAGAGAAAACGGCTCCACTAATTATTCGTCCATCGCGAACCAGCCAGAGTTGGTATTGCTGACCATTATCAAGGGGAGGCAATCGATCCACCACCAGAGCACCATTTCTACCATCTACACCGATGATAATGAACCCAGTTGCACTCGGCGCCTCGCCCGTTCCGCTGAGAGGGATCGCTACCATCCCGCCCGGAGCAGTAACCACTTCCAGCTGATTGAGCCGTTGCCATAATGCCAGGTTGAAGGCTGCTAGGATAACGATCAAAGCCAGACTTGCTATGCCCCAAACCGGTAGAAAACGCTCCTGCCACGACCGACCTGGTGCCGCGGGCGGCATCTGTTGTAAGCGCGCTGCCTGGACTCTTTGCATGAGTCGATTCTTCAAATCAGATGGTGGTGTTACGGTGGGTACAGCAAAACTCAATTGCTCATTAACATTTTGCAGAGCATTTGCTTTGGTTCTGCATATCAAGCAACTCAACAAATGCCTTTCTACGTGGCTGGCCTCATCGGCTTCCAAACCGCCTAACACATAGGCGGGTAACAAATCCAGCACGTGCGTATTGTCAGACATGTTTAATCCTTATGAATCATCTCTATTCATACTATACGCAGGCACGGCTTCTATAGATGTATCTATCAGTTCTTGTTCGTCTTGCAACAAGTCGCAAAGCTTTTGCATAGCTAAACGAAGGCGCGTTTTGATAGTTCCGAGCGGCTGCTTAAGAGCTTCAGCAATCTCAAGTTGAGTTAAGCCGCCATAGTAAGCCAAAGCCAAAGCTTGCTTTTGATCTTCTGGCAATCGCGAGATTGCGGCACGTACATGCTCGCGACGCTGAGATAGCTCAGTAAGTTCTTGCGGATCTTGCGCAGAAAGTGTAGCGCTGGAAGAAACCCCATCCCAACTAATTGTATAACTATCTAGCTTTGTAGACTGGCGACGCAATACATCAATCGCGTGATGACGAGCGATATGCGTCAACCAAGTCCTTACTTTGGCGCGGTCGGCACGATACGACCCCGATTTTTGCCAAACGCGCACAAACACATCTAAGGTAATCTCTTCTGCAGTCGATCGATCGTCAACGATTGCTACCGCGATACTAAAAACGAGATAACTATAACGATCATATAGCTGAGATAGAGCATCCTCGCGTGATTGAGCAATCAGGCTAATTAGCCTTTCATCGTCATATTGCGCATCATCTATGGATGATTTCATTTTGGTTTCTTTAATAAAACAAGGCTAACTTATATTTTCGGTGCCAATATTATGCCTACTTAAAAACAAAGGCGACCTGCTCGCATCAACATTGGTCTGAACCCACTCAGTGACTTGAAATCAATTAATTTAATAGTTAATAAGCGGCAGATCAAGTAATTAACAAATTATGTGAATTGGTGAAGGTAGAGTCAATAAAGGAATTACCCATTTCAGATATAGGGAAATCCCTACCACGCCAAACAAAGATGTCGTTTGTTTATAGGGAGCGGAACATGATTTATCTGTATTCCTTCTGAAGGAGACCGAATGAATAATAAACGCCAAAGAAGGATTGACGTTAATTAACAGTGAATGGGCTTGCCGGTCGAAACGAGATAGCTTGTTTTTATTTTTTCCCAACCATCATACTCATATCAAACCCAAGCGAGCGCGTCGTTGGTCTCACTTCGCACTCAACGCCCAGCGATTTCATTTTCGCGGCGGTCGCTTCGATCATGTGGGTGATATCCCAAAGGACGATCTTCCCGCCCGGTTTCAGGACCCTGACCATTTCTCGCACTGCCCGTTCATGGTCATCGAAGTTGTGGCTGATGTGATGTAGTGCTCCACTGGATAGGACTACATCGAATGCTGCATCTTCAAAAGGCATCTTGCGCGCATCTGCTTCCTTGAATTCGATTTTATCTGCAACTCCTTCTGCTTTGGCATTTTTCCGCAGCAGTTCAAGATTACCCCCACCACTATGAAGAGACCAAATATCAATACCGGTTGCCTTGCCGGTTGTCAATCGCATGGCAGCGCCATTGAGGAGTAATCCGCTTCCACAACCGACATCCAGGACTTTTTCGTCGCCGCGCAACGCAAGTGAGTCAAAGATTTGACTTCGAATACGCGCGGCATATCTCCATTTGCGTAATGCAAAGACACCTGCAAACAGGGCAGGCAACACGAATAAAATGCCTAACCCTAAGCCAGAAAACTTCAAAAGATTTGAATCAGGTACAGGTCCGGAAAAGGAAACGGCGCCAAGACCAAATCCTAATAATGCAAGCAGGAAAAGGCCTTTAGGCACGCGCGGCAAATGGCTTGCCCATAATTCCGTGTCATGGAGATGCATCAATATCGCATTGATTAATTTACGCTGTGTAGGTGGTTTTTGCGAATGTTTGGCAGTTTCATGTGAGTGATGATGCATAGTTCTCCTTTATCGGCGAGTCCGACCTTATGTGTATAATGATTCAATATAATGATCGACGCGGTCGAAGTCAATCTGCAATGGTTATTGAACGTCCATTAACGGACAGATATGTCAAATTGTCCGATACCACGGAGGCATGATCAATGGAACAAGATAAGGAGGACCGGCGCACACGGCGTACCCGTCAACTTTTGCGTGATGCTCTTCTGGCGTTGCTGAAAGCCAAGAGGTATGAAGACATTTCAGTGCAGGATATTATCGAGCGCGCGGATGTAGCACGTTCGACTTTCTATGTGCATTACATCGATAAGAATGATTTACTGGTGGGCAAATGGGGCGTGTTCGCGAGTAACCTGGGGCATCATGCTGAATTGATGGCGCATGAAGAAAAAAATACACCCTCCATGTTTCCGACTCGTGTCTGGTTTCAGCATATTCAGGCCCAAGAATCCATCTTGAAAATCATTGCCAGAGACTCGGCGATGGATCTCGCCATGAAGACCCTGCATGGCATTTTACGAAATGATATTCAAGCGAAAGTTCAGAAATATCTACCTGAAAATGGATCAGCCCCGTCTTCGTTGGTTATTAATTATATGGCAAGTTCTTTAATGACTATGATTCAGTGGTGGGTCAAGAATGACATGCCACATTCTCCGCAACGGATGGATGAAATATTCCAGCAATTGGTGATGCCTGGTGTTCATTCAACGTTTCGTTCAGATTTTTCAAAGAGGTAAACCTACTATGAAACTTCATGAACTTGCTTATTTCACAGATAACGTCGAAGGAATGTCGGAATTCTATCGCAGACTCCTTGGCGCCGAACCAGTCGCACAGTCTGATGATATGGCGATCTTCATGTCTGGCGGAACAAAGATATTCATTCACCGTAACTATCCCTCCTCTGAAGGTGATCTGCCGCCGAATAACCATATCGCCTTCGCAGTAGAAGATGTGGATGCAGCCTGTGAGGCCTTGACTCAACAGGGATTGACGCCCGAGATCCCATCAAAGGATTACTATTGGGGGCGATCCGCTTATCTACGCGACCCCGATGGGCATCAGGTTGAAATCACAAAAGCCATGTAGGTCACGTATAAAACGTGATCTACACGATCACTTTCTCATAACTTCATTCACAAACAACTCATAAGACTCTGCGTCATTCCCCGCAAAATCCATGCATAGATGATCTGCGCCAACGTGCGCGTATTCTCCCACGATATCGATCAACTGTGATGGTGTGCCAACCAGCGCCATCCAGGGCTCGACGCCTTTTTTTGGCAGGAGTCGCTCTATCTTTCTTTGCAACGCGGCTTGTGTAGGCGCGCACACGACAAGATCGTAAGTTGTCTTTTCAATTGTGGACTCATCCCGCCCAACTTCATCACAATGACGCCTGAGTGTTTCCCTTTGTTTCACGAATTCATGAGGTGGACCCCATAAATTGCAGGCATCCCCAATCTCGGCTATCATTCTCAAAGTGACTTTTGGTCCAACGCCGCCAATCAGAATCGGCGGATGTGGTTTTTGCAATGGCTTAGGTTCAAGGATCACGTCTTCCACATGAAAGTATTTTCCATGAAATGTAAAGCGCGAGTGCGACCATAACCCAAGAATAAGCTCCACCGCCTCCTTCATTTGTGCCAGACGAACAGAACCTTTCTCGATGAACTCAAAACCATAGGCTTGATACTCAGGTTTAAAACCTCCCGCCCCAAAGCCAAAATTCATTCGCCCCTTACTGATATGGTCCAGGCTGGAACCCATGCGCGCGAGCAAAGCGGGATTACGATATCCGACCGGGCTAACCATCGCGCCCAAACGGATTCGACTTGTCACCGCCGCCAGCGCAGGCAGGATTGTCCACGCGTCGAGGAACGGTTCTTCCTCCCAGCCATGTACTGGCAATTGGTAGAAATGATCCATCACCCAGAACGAGTCGAAACCGTCTTTTTCCGCGCGCTGGATATGAGTTTTAACATCTTCCCAAATATTCCCTGTCCCATTGGGATAAACAAATGAGGTATTACGAAGACCAAATTTCATGGATCCCTCGTGAATATAATATGAACCGCGCTTATGGCGCGGCTCATATTATATTCGTTGGCAAACAGCCTTATTCTGTTGCAGAGGGTAATGTATCCGGCAGTTCATCCTCAAGGTTACGGATGCGTGGGTTGGCATATACTAACGCGCTGATACTGATCGCAATCACCGCGGAGAGTACGAACATCAACCCAATGCCGCGGCCTGGACCTACATCAAGGAGGGTTCCGAGAAACGTGTTCGCCCAGGCGCCACCCGTATCCATCAATGGACCAAACACCCGGTCAGCCAGAGGCCCAGCAGTGAGATAGGCAATCGGCATCACTGAGCGCGAGATCATTGCGCGGATGGAAAAGACACGACCCTGCACATCCGGCGCGACCTTCGATTGAAAGACCGCCTGGCTTGAGGAGGATGCCAAAGGGATGAAAAGCATCAACCAGAAAAAACCGATAGCTACAACAAAGGGGTTCGGGCGTAATCCGGCAACGATCATACCGATAAGCGCAAGCGAAATAAAACTGATGACGGCGGGTATGCGTCGCTTCGGACCGCGCCAGACACTGCTTAAAATCCCGCCTGCCAGCATACCTATGCCAACAACCATCTGCACTAGACCGAGCGTGCGCGGTGAGGATTGCGAGAGCAGCATGGGCCCGGTCAGGACTCCACTCCAGTTGAGCAGGAAGTTCATCATGGCGTAATACCACAACAGACCGAAGAGTCCCGGGCGTGCCTTTAAATAGTCCCAGCCGAAGCGTGCGTCAGATAATATAGAACCTCTTTGTTTGTGTTCATCGCTCATCTTAGGTTGGGGAATTTGCACCAGGAACAATGAAGCCACAGCAAACAAGAACGTAACGAAGTCAATTGTCAGGATACCCGTGATACCAATCGAGACAAAAAGCAATCCAGCGATCAGAGGTGTGATCACCATCTCAAGAGCCTGTCCCATTTGAATCATGCCGTTCGCACGTGCAAGATCTTTTTGAGGGACAAGCATCGTGATGGATGCCGTATAGGCTGGTTCCTGGAATGCTGAGAAGATCGAGCCCACTGTAGCGATCAAATAAACATGCCAGACCTCGAGGGTTGAAAAAGTTAATAAAAAGAACACACCCAATGTTACCAGTGCATTGCCCACATCCGAAAAGATCATCACGAGGCGCCGATTCCATCGATCAGCAAGTGAGCCAGCCAGAGGCAGAAGAAGGATGCGAGGTAAGTTGGCAAACAGAATGGTCAATGCAAATGGAGTTGCCTGTCCCGTCTTTTGAAAGATCCAAACGCCCAGAGCAAAAGCGGTCAGTCCTGAGCCAAGCATGGAGATCACCTGCCCAAACCAAATGACAAGGAACTTGTTCATGTTGCCAGGCTGGGCATTTGCAGTTTGCTGATCCATTGTGAGTGCGGTCATTTCTTTTTCTCCTTCTTTGATGCCTTGTCAAAATAAAAGCTGGGATAAAGTGCCACAGTCAATGCATAGGGCTGCAGATTTGATTTGCGTGAGGCACGCTCATCTTCGCTTTCAAATTCCTGAATGAGTTGAACCAGCCTTTTCTGAAATTCTGCCACGCGCTCTTCGGAGATTCGGCTGACGACTCGATTAATGATAAAGCGGCGCGATTGCTCCGCGGCTCCCTGGTCCAATTGGAACTGACGCGCCTGTAAGCTGCGAATGATATCCTCGCGGGTCGCGTCGATCGTGGATGAAATCAGGATGCCGAATGATTCGTTATCGCCCTCTTTCGAGAACCTGAGCAGGGAAGGGTCCACATCCAGCTGATCTGCATTGGATTGATACACCTTTTCAACCATATTGCTGACCATGCGAGTTTCCGCCACTTCGATCATGCCGAGTTTTTCCAGAGCGCCAAAGTGATAATACAGTTTGCTGGAAGCAAGCCCCAGTTTTTCAGCGACCTGCTTGACCGTGAGGTTCTGATTGGTGAGCAGTTCCACGATCTGAATGCGCAGTGGGTCCGAGACAGCACGCAGAGTTTCCAGGTCTTTAATATGAAAATGTTTAGACGTTTTCTCTTTTTTCATCGATATAATCCTATGTATCGTAAAAATAAATTTTAGCGATTGACAATATTTTACTTTAAACCTGCTTCTTGTCAAGGGTTTTTACCTGCGTGGCTATA
>DAINRK010000178.1:0-8495 GCA_036741855.1 Anaerolineales bacterium | reverse complement strand
AACTGGCGCGCATCAAACTTACGACCTGGCTGAACTCGTTTGTTCGAATTCTCTTGGCTCGAACCTCCCCGACCGCGCCTCTGGCTTGCTCAAAAACGAATTAAGGATTCTCAGTTCCATGCTTCTGGAATGCGCTGAATCTGCATCTTTACCTGCGGGCGGCGCGCTTGCCGTTGACCGCGAACTCTTCGCGCGACTAGTCACTGAGCGAATTGAAAACCATCCCAACATCGAAATTATCCGTGAAGAGGTCAGAGAGATTCCCAACTCACCTGCCATCATTGCAAGCGGACCGCTTACCTCTCCCGCGTTGTCAGAATCAATTGCGGCATTGAGCGGTGAAAACCATCTTTTCTTTTTCGATGCCATTGCACCGATTGTTCACGCCAATACCATTAACATTGAAATTGCCTTCCATGCTTCGCGTTATGACAAAGGGGAACAAGACGAAGGTGATTACATCAACTGTCCTTTTACCAAAGATGAATATTACGCCTTTGTCGAAGCGTTATTGCAGGCGCAGCGAATCGAATTGCGTGCCTTTGAAGATGCAATCAGAAGCGGCGTAAAAGCGGGGCATTTTTTTGAAGGTTGCTTGCCTGTTGAAATCATAGCCGAGCGTGGAGTCGATTCACTGGCGTTTGGACCGATGCGCCCCGTCGGTCTAAGAGACCCCCGTACTGGCAAGCGACCCTACGCCGTTGTTCAATTGAGGCAGGATAATCTGGCAGGCAGTCTATATAATCTCGTTGGTTTCCAAACCAATCTCAAGTTTCCAGAGCAGAAGCGCGTGTTTCGGTTGATCCCTGGTTTAGAAGACGCAGAGTTCCTGCGTTATGGTCAGATGCATCGGAACACATTTATCGCGTCACCCAAGCTTCTTCGTCCAACCCTTCAGCATATGCAGCGTGAGGATCTTTTTTTTGCGGGCCAGATCACCGGCGTGGAAGGTTACATGGGCAACATTGCCACCGGTCTGCTGGCAGGCTGGAACGCAGCGCGTTTGCATCACAATGAGCTACCCATCACACTCCCACAAACGACGATGCTTGGGGCGCTATGCCATTACGTCACACACGCAGATTTGAAGGATTTTCAGCCGATGAAAGCTAATTTCGGTATCCTTCCATCGCTTGAATTCTCGTCAAAGGTTGGCAAACACGAACGCGGAAGTGCTTATGCGGAACGTGCGCTGTCGGATTTGCAGCTCACCTTTAATAGCGTTAGGAACGAAGCGAGTAATATAGCCAAGGTGCATGACTAAAAAATCTGTTGTGCTTTATATTTCCATAATTGGATTCCTACTCGCTGGCGCGATTGGCTGGTACGCTTTTGCGTTTCGTTCCCAGGCAAGATCCAGCTCCGCAATATTCGAAGGGCAGCGAGCTTATTCAGATGTGCAGGCCCAGGTCGCGTTCGGACCGCGAACGCCCGGGTCTGAGGGACATGCCAAAGCCCAGGAATGGATCCGCAGTCAACTCGAATCGGCAGGCTGGCAGGTCGAAATCCAGAAGTCTGAAGCGTTGGGGAATCCCGTTCAGAATATCGTTGCAAAAAGAAACGATATGAGTCCACAAATCATTTTTGGCGCGCATTACGATACGCGCATTTACGCTGATCACGACGCAGACCCGGCTAAACAAACAGAATTTGTTCCTGGCGCTAATGATGGTGCATCAGGTGTAGCAGTGTTGCTTGAGCTGGCGCGTAGTCTGCCGGATAACGCTGCTCCCATTTGGCTGGTTTTTTTCGACGCAGAAGATAACGGCAATATTGAAGGCTGGGATTGGATCCTTGGCTCACGTGAATTTGTGAAGAATAATTCCTTTCAGCCGCGAGCAGTTGTAATTGTAGATATGATCGGCGATGCAGATTTGAACATTTATAAGGAACGCAACTCAAATGTTGAACTGACCGACGAGATATGGAATACAGCAGCAAGCCTGGGCTATGAAAGCAAATTGATTCCCGAATACAGACATTCCATGATCGATGACCATACTCCTTTCCTGGAAGCAGGGATGCCTGCGATAGACATCATTGATTTCGATTATCCCTATTGGCACACAACGCAGGATACGGCAGACAAAGTCTCTGCGCAGAGTTTGGAAGTTGTAGGCAAAACCTTATGGACGTGGGTGACACAGCAAAGTCGACAACCCTGATAAAATTAGGCTGTCACGCTGAGGAGGGCACTCCGACACGGCTTCGCCAGTCAGTGTAAACGCTGCCCAACGAAGCATCTTATTTCATGTCTGCTAAAAATACAGCAACTCCCATTCAGAAAGCGCTAGCCAAGATTCGCCCCTCGTGGGTTGCGCGTGTTGGGCAGGATTTGGCGCGCGGAATGGAAGTACGGGCCGGCTTTGAAGAGCAGCTGAAGCGCTTCTTCGAGCTGCTTGAGCAGTCCGTAACCACAGGTGATCCCGCTTGGATGGACCCAATCCTTCTCGATTGGGCAAAATCATCCACAGAAACAGACCTTGAAGAGGGGCAATATCACGTCTCATTCCTGATGAACCGTATGATCGCTTTGACCATTCAGGTCTCGCGGGATTCATTGACCAAGCAACAGGCAATTGATCTGTTGGCTTCGGTTATTCCGATTTACACGTACGGACTAGAAGTGGTTGCGCGCTATGAAATGGAAACGCGTGTCGCACATATTTCCAGCGAGATGGAAAAAGTACAAAAACGAATGGAGCGGGTTGATAAGAGCAAGTCTGCTTTTATATCTGTTGCAGCACATGAGCTTAAAACACCGATCACCTTGATAGAAGGCTACGCATCCATGATGGAGGACCTGGTACGAGATAAGAATAATGGAAACCTGGAAAGCCTTTTAGCAGGTATGAATACAGGTATAGGGCGACTGCGCTCCATTGTGGACGATATGATCGATGTCTCATTAATTGACAACCAGCTTCTTACGCTCAACTTCCAACCGATCCAGATCGCTCATACGATCAGCGCAATCCAGATGGAAGTTGCGGGCATACTAGCCAACCGAAAACTGACCCTGGACATTGTGGAATTCGACGGAAGCAAGCAGTGGATTTATGCTGACTCCACCCGCCTGATGCAGGCCATGCAAAATGTGATTAGCAATGCTATCAAGTACACGCCGGATGGAGGAAAAATTACCATTGACGGAAGAACACTCCCGGGTTTTATTGAAGTAATCGTGGCGGACACTGGAATTGGTATATCGACTGAAAATCAGGCTATGATCTTTGAAAAATTTGGACAGCTTGGACGTGTGGAACTACACTCCAGTGGTAAGACAAAATTTAAAGGTGGTGGACCTGGTTTAGGTTTGCCTATCGCGCGCGGCATTCTCGAAGCACACGGGGGCTCGATCTGGGTCGAGTCTGATGGTTATGATGAGATTAAATGTCCCGGTTCCACCTTTCATATCCTGGTGCCCGCCCGAACCGACACGCCTGATGTTGAAATGAAGAAATTATTTGATACACTTGAAAAAAGGAAATAGAAACTTTTGGCAAAAAGAATTCCCCAACCTACCACTTTACCGCGGGAACGCGCATTCCTCGTTGGTGTAGAGCTCTATCAGCAGAAGACTTTTCTCGCTCTCGCAGATTCGTTAACTGAACTAGCGTTGTTGGCAGATACATCCGGCCTTGAAGTTGTGGGCGAGCTCACACAGAAACTGGATCGTCCGCATGTCAAAACATACATCGGTCCTGGCAAAGTAGAAGAATTACACTCCCTTGTCGAAGAGACGCTTACCCAGGTAGTCATTTTTGATGATGAGCTGTCACCGCGGCATCAACGTGAACTGCAGGAGGATTTAGGAAGAAACGTCCGTGTACTGGATCGAACGGCGTTGATCCTCGACATCTTTGCTCAACATGCTCACACAAGCGAAGGGATGTTGCAGGTGGAACTTGCGCAGTATGAATATTATCTGCCGCGGCTAACCGGTCAATGGACCCACCTTGAACGTCAGGCAGGCGGGGGCGGTGGACGCGCAGGTTCGACGGGTGGTGTGGGTTTGCGTGGTCCTGGTGAAACGCAATTGGAAGTGGACAAACGCGCCATCCGCAAGCGCATCGCACATCTGAAAAAAGAATTGGAAAAGGTGCGCGCACACCGGATGAGATATCGCTCACAACGCAAACAATCGCGAATTCCAACCGTTGCACTTGTTGGATATACAAACGCGGGCAAATCCACCCTGCTCAATAAACTTGCAAAATCAGACGTATTCGTAGCGGATCAATTATTCGCTACCCTTGACCCTACAACGCGTCGCGTCGAATTGCCCGGAGGGTATCAGGCATTGATCACAGATACGGTTGGGTTCATTCAAAAACTGCCAACAACTCTGATCGAATCTTTTCATGCGACACTTGAAGAAATCGTCGAAGCCGATTTACTTTTGCATGTTGTGGATATATCGCATCCAAATGCGCTCAATCAATTTGAATCTGTACAACAAACTCTGGAGGAGTTGGGCGCGCATCATATCCCCGTAGTCACGGCACTTAATAAAATGGACAAACTACGCGATCCCGAGTCCGCCAGGGAGGTCGTGAGTCGTTTTTCGAAGGCCGTGGCAATTTCAGGCTTGAAGGGAAACGGGATTTCTGATTTGTTGCGCGCAATTCAGGAGGCCCTCTATGAAACGTACGCACCAATTTTGGTGCGACTTCCATACCAACAGGGCGCACTGATCTCATTGTTCCATGAGGCTGGGCAAGTAGAGCGGATCGAACATGGACGGGGTGGCGTGTTAATGCAAGGACGCATCCCCGGACGGTTGCTTGCACAATTCAAAGGCTGGCAAGTCACAAACAATCACCATGAAGTTGAAGAAGAGGAAGAATTATGAAATGGCTTTCCAGACTCATCGATAACGCATCAAACTATTTTGCACATCGCAAGGGATTCTTGCCGCTTCTTGGGATTCTTCTCGTGATTATCAATTACATTTTGCCGTTCATCTTTGGACTAGATAATTTGGTCGCAGGAAGTAATTTGTTTTTACACCTGGGTGTGATCATTGCCATCTTTGGCATGATGCTTGCCTGGGCATTATAGTATGTCAGTGCGAGCATATGCTGCGAAGCTATCTTCTCGTCCAACAGGAGATTGCTTCGGTCGCTATGGCTCGCTCGCAATGACATAATCTTTTAACCACTCCACTTTCTCGACCTCACCCAACTCCTCCAACAATATCGGCAACATGGATTTGAGAGCATCGGGATCCCCAGACGTATAAAACTTGATCTTACCCCGTGACTTGGATTCGTTTCTCGTCCTATTCACTTCAAGCAGGCGCCCCACTTGTTTTGCAACTGCCGGAGCGGGATCGATCACCCGAACCTTATTTCCCACGATCTCCTGAATGAGTGGAATCACAAATGGATAGTGGGTACATCCTAATACCACTGTATCGATATTTTTCTCAAGCATTGGAAGGAGCGCGGCTTCCAAAATATTGCGCGTCTCTTTGCCTTCTAGATTCCCTTGCTCAATCTGTTGAACAAGGCCATTACACGTATTCTGAAATAACTCAACACCATTGGCAAATCGTTCAACAACCGAAGCATACAGCGCGCCTTGAAATGTTGCGGGAGTTGCCAGCACACCCACCTTACCGGTCTGTGTTTGCTCCGCGGCCGGCTTGACCGCTGGCTCCATGCCAACAAATTGCACAGTTTGAAATTTCTCACGTAAGTATTTCAACGCAGCAGCAGAGGCAGTGTTACAGGCGACAACTATAATTTTAGCTTTTTGTTGAAGAAGGAAGTTTGTAATCGCCTCGGAGAAACTTCGTATCTGCTCCATCGGGCGCGGACCGTATGGGATATGTCCTTGGTCACCGAAGTAGACGACTGACTCATTGGGCATTTGCTCACGTATCGCCCGCAGGACGGAAATCCCGCCCACGCCGGAGTCATAGATGCCGATGTGTGAGCTTGCTTGAGCGAGCATAAGGGATTTATGCAGAGTTACTTTTCCGCTGCTTCCACAAACTTCCTGAATAAATTCCTTGTGGACGCCTGATCCGTCAGCCATTCGGGGTGCCATTGCACAGCAAGACCAAATGGATGATCAGGAAGTTCGACCGCCTCGACGAGTCCATCGGGGGAATGACCGGCAACTCGCAGGGCCGGTGCGATATCTTTGAGTCCCTGATGATGATGGCTGTTGACTTTGACGATTGGCTCTCCCAGCACATCTGCAATATGCGTACCTTCTTCGATCTTCACTTCATGCACAAGCACCGTCCGCATGTTACCAGGGTAGGAATGATCAAGCGCGTGGGGGAATTGGTCCGGGAGGTGGGTGTAGAGAGTCCCACCCAAGCCCACATTGACAAGTTGACATCCACGGCAAATACCAAGGAAGGGCTTACCATCTGATGTCGCGGCGTGGAGAATTTTCAATTCAATGGAGTCACGTTCCAGGTCCACCTCTGCGATGCGGGAATGAGGCTCACCAGGAAAATGCCTGATGTCAATATCTCCTCCACCAGAGAAGAGAATACCATCCAAGCGAGCATAGAGAACGTCCCATCCATCCTCTGCAATGAGGGATGGAATTAAGACAGGAACGCCTCCCGCCTGCATGATGGCATTAGCATAGGATTGTTGCAGGACGATCCGCGTTTGTCCATATTCATTTGACTGATAATGTGTAGTAATTCCGATGAGTGGTTTCATTTTATCGTGTTTCCTGCTCGTATTCTAAAACCAAAAAGACCCTAAAGTCGAAACCTTAGGGTCTGATCTGCGGGCTAGTCGAACTTTTGTTTGAGACGGGCGGATTTGCCTGTGCGGCCACGCATAAAGTAGAGCTGCGCACGGCGGACCTGACTGTGGCGCTCAACCACGACCTTGTCCAGGCGCGGGGAGCGGAGCAGAAACGTACGCTCGACGCCAATGCCGTTTGAAGCCATGCGGCGAACAGTGATGGATGATTCGGTGCCACCCTTGCGCATGCGGATCACGATTCCTTTGAATTCCTGAATGCGCTCGCGCTCGCCTTCTTTGATCTTCACATGCACGCTGACTGTATCACCCGGGGCAAGTTGCGGGACTTTTTCATTTTGTTTGGCTTCGAGAGCCTTTATGACGTCAGACATTATCTTTCTTCCTTGAGTATATGATTTCTTTAGAGCGACCCCGGATTATAGCATGCATTTTTGGGTTGCACAAGCCACGTTTTTCGTGTTGCATGGCTTTCTACAGGTCAGGAAATCTCTGAGCACGATTCGCGCGAATATGAAAATGACTTGGATAATCTTTTAGAAATTCGCGAAATTAGTACATTCGCGGTATTTGCTTTCCAAAACGCTCCCTGATGTCTGGTCCCAATGTTTTTTGGAGCGGGGATTAATTGTATTTCCTTATTGCCAATACCGCGTTATGTCCACCAAACCCAAAGGCATTCGTGAGCGTTAGATCGACTTTCTTCTCACGCGCCTTATTGGGGATATAGTCCAAATCGCACTCCGGGTCCGGTGTTTCATAGTGAATAGTCGGAGGCAGGATGCCCTCGCGCAGTACCTTCACACAGAAAATCGCCTCGAGAGCACCTGTTGCGCCCATCATATGTCCGGTCATGGACTTCGTGGATGAGATGGGAATTTCATAAGCCTTTTCACCAAATGCTGCTTTGACGGCGCGTGTCTCAGACTGATCGTTCAATTGAGTTCCAGTTCCATGAGCGTTTATATAACCAAGCTCGTCCACGTTTGCCTGCGCCGAGTCAAGTGCCATCCGCATGGCCGCTGAGCCACCTTCACCCTTTTCATGTGGAGCGGTAACATGGAAGGCATCTGCCGTTGCACCATAGCCAGCGAGTTCCGCCAATATGTTAGCGCCGCGAGCTTTTGCATGAGACTCGCGTTCCAGCACAAGCACGGCCGCGCCCTCCCCCATTACCAGCCCATCACGATTCTTATCAAAGGGTTGAGGTGCCATCGAGTAATCCTCGTTACGGCGCGACATCGCGCCAACCCGGTCAAATGCCGCCACGCCTGTGGAACAAACCGTAACCTCTGCAGCACCTGCCAGCGCCGCGTCAATCATCCCTGCTTTCAGCATCAAGAACGCGGTCCCGATCGCATCGGAGCCTGAAGCACAGGCAGAGGCGACTGAGAAACAAGGTCCTTTGATTTGATTATCAATCGCTATCATTCCTGCCGCGCCGTTTGGCATCAACATGGGGATCAGAAACGGACTTACACGTCGTGGTCCCTCGGTGTAATTCGTGATCACTGCATCCTGCAAAGAGGTTATTCCACCAACTGCCGAAGCAACCAGAACGCCAATCCGCCCGGCATTCGCATCTGTAATTTCAAGTCCTGAACTTGCAAGCGCGTCCTTCGCCGCTGCTGCGCCTAATTGTTCATAACGATCTCGACGCCGCGCTTCCTTAGCGTCCATATATTTAGCAGGTTCAAAATACTTTACCTCTGCGGCAAAGTGTACATTTAACGGAGAAGAATCAAACAATGTAAT
>DAINRK010000177.1:6266-8519 GCA_036741855.1 Anaerolineales bacterium | reverse complement strand
GATGGCGAAAGAACTGGCGGATTACAGACCCCGCTTGTGAGTAATTGTAAAACTCTTCTTTGACGATCCGAAGATCCAGGTGGCCGACTAAGGTCCTCAATTCAGCGATCGTATATTCATGGTGGTGACCGATGAAGGGGATGCTAGAAGAGACGATATCTTGGATGGGAACGAGGGGGGTCTGCCCCCGCAACAAGGCCATACGTTTGGGCCAATACGCGATGTTCGGAACCTCCAGATAGATGGCTCCATTGCGTTTGAGCATCGCCACCACATTGTCTAAAAGCGGCTTTGGCGAATGGGGGTAATGTTCCAGCACTGCCATGACGGTCACAAGATCGAATGTGCCGACGGGAGATGTGATTGGCTCAAAAGGATCCATGTCGACAATGGTAACCCCTTTGGTTCGCACAAAATTAAACAGCTTGTGGAAAGAATCGCTGTAGAATTTCAACGATTCGGTCATCGTTACTTCACATCCCAATCGTTGAAACGTCAATGGTAAGACCCCCCAGAAGCCTCCCACATCGCAGATGGAACGTCCCTCAGTCAATTCGCAAAGCGACGAATAGGCGCGGTAGTAGCGGGGCGAGGACGCCTGCAGGTACCGGCAAAAATCGAACCGGTCAGGATGCCAACCGTAACAGTGCGCGGCCAACTCCACCTGCATCTCTCGTGTCCAGTACCCGAGCACCTGCTGGACCGAGTCCTGGTATGCACGATCAAACTTTTGATATGTACAAGGGTCCAAATTGCTGCCGATCCTGACCTATTGTTCTTAGGGTCCAACGGGTGCCGGAAGCCGATGTCTCTGGATATACAACAGGACGATAGTCAACATGATGCCCGCCGACACCGTCATGCTTATTGAGGCGCCCTGAATGCCGAGCGAAGGAATCAACTTCAGGTTTAACGCTACATTCGCTATGGCAGCGATCCCTGATGAATACATGACTATGGGAGGCATCCCGATCGACGCCAAGTAGTTCATCAATAATGAACTCACCGACAACAGCACGATGCCGGGCAGGAGCCAGACGAAGGCGGCGGTTGCTGGTTGAAACGCCGAACCATAAAGTGTCTGAATAAGGCGCCCAGCCCCGAACGAGGTGATGACGGCGATCGCTGTCATGACGAGACCAATAACTCCCGCAATCCTTTTGGAAAACCTCCACCGCTGAGCATCATCACACATTCCAGAGAGAGTCGGAAACAGGATGGTACCCACCGTCACCGGCAGCATGTATAACGCGTCGGTTAGCGTGACAGCCACTGAGTAATATCCGGCCTGTTCCACGCCAAGTAAATACTGGATGAGCAGCAAATCGAGCCGCAGCGCAACAAATGCAAACAACGCAGCTACATACCCGCGAAGGCTATAACCCAAACTCTCCCGAAACAGTTCGAATGAGGGACGTACGAGATGGACTGCATGCCTGTGCAGAATCACGAATGTCCACACAAGGCCACAGCCCAAGGCAAGCAATCCTACGGCAAACACCGTTTCCGCAGTCACGAGTCCAGCCAAGATCACCGCGCCGATAAGGATCACTGACAGTATCTTGGTTGCCAATTCAACTTGGTTGTATGTTCGGACCTCGTCAATGCCCAACAACAGATTTTGGAACAGGAGGTAGCACAGACCAAACGGAAGCCAACAGAGACTCATCCAGAGCAGAAGTTCGTGAAGCGGCGCCAACGTCGGATGGAGGGAAAACAGGAGACCCACTGCTGCTGCCACCACTCCTCCAACCCCGATTCCAACTACGGCAGAATTGACCACCAATGTGGAAAGCAATTCTGGTCTCTTGGCTACGGTATACGTATTCGACGCGTGCAAACCGAGATTACAGAACTGGACGCCGATCGCGCCGATTGCGACTGCGACCGCATAGGCCCCACGCCCTTCAGGGCCTAGGACACGTGCGACGATCACGCTGGTAACAAACCCGATTCCGAGCAGCAGGATCCTGTTGGTAAACGTTATCGCAACGTTGCGAAAAAAACCCGATTCCATCGCGCGACGAACATACTGGGAGCAATTCCGCCAAAAAGAGAACACCATGGCCTGTTCCACAGATTCCTGTCTCACGCGATGTATTCCTTCCACCACAGCGCAAAGTTCAACAGGTACCACACTTCCGGTCCCCTTCTTTCCCTCACCAGACGAGACACTTCATTGGGATTTAAGAAATCGGTCTTTTTGCAGAACATTTCCAGCTCGGATTCCGCATATTCACCGAGCCGGTCAAA
>DAINRK010000177.1:0-6256 GCA_036741855.1 Anaerolineales bacterium | reverse complement strand
CTCGTCTGGAATGACGCCTCGTACCGATTTCTTCAAAATATGCTTCAGCGTGCCGTGTTTTGTTTTCACCCGCTCAGGAATACTCATGGCGAACTCGACGAACTTATGGTCCAAGAATGGCACTCTCCCTTCTAGACTCACACCCATGCTCATTTTGTCGACCCGCATGAGGAGCAGTTCAGGCAATCGAAGGTTCAGATCAATGTAGCTCATCCAATTCAGATGACCTTTCTCCCAGGCCTTGTCTTCAAAACGTTGCCTTATGGGTCTAATGGCGTCCCATGATGTTGCTCCACGTAATTGCCGAGCCAACCTGGGTGAGAGAAGCCGTGACTTCTGCTCCTCTGTAAAGGCTTCCGCGCCTCCCCAGAAGATTTGCTGACCCAATGAACCCCGCCGTAGGTATTCGTACTTGCGCCCTTGAGTTTTTCCAAGTGCCCCCAGCGATAAAAGACCGAACCTCTTGAGCCAACGCGGCACAGGGAGGTCGTTCCACTGTTGAAGCTGCAGCATTTGCTTCCAGGCGGAATATCCCCAGAAGAGTTCCGTCCGATCCCTCGCCGACCTGGCACACGATCACCCCATTGTCCCGAGCGAGTTTCGATACGTAATAGACTGGCACACACACTGGGTCGGCGATCGGCTCGTCTTGCAACTTGATCATGAGTGGGAGGAAATCGAGCAGGTCGTCTATCGTCAGCAAGCGCTCATGATGGTCGGCGCCCACTTCTTGGGCCATTCTCCTGGCATAGTGCAATTCATTCTGATAACTCTGGTACTCACCTTGGTAGCCGATGGAAAAGGTCTTGACCGGCCTGGTCTCCCCCTCCGAAAAAAGCGCCGCGTTAGTGCTGGAGTCGATCCCGCCAGAGAGAAACACTCCAACCGGAACATCACTGACCTTTCTGAGCTTCACCGCCGTCCGTAACTCATTCAGCAATCGGGCGGCGATGTCATCTTCTGACCAGCCGATAAGTGGAGTGGTGTGATCCCACACATCCCAGTAGCGATGTTCTGTGATTGTGCCGTCATCCTTGATGCGGAGCCACGTGCCGCCCGGCAGTTTTCGAATGCCATCGAAGAGGGTCTGAGGTGCCGGTGTGGTTAAAAAAGATAGGTAATGGAAAAACGCCTCTTCATGGACAGACCGTGGCTGATCTGAATCTTGAAGGAGCGCCTTAATTTCCGATGCGAAGGTGATCCGTCCATGGTGGATGCTGTAATAGAGTGGCTTGATGCCGATTCGGTCCCTGACGAGCCAAAGTTGTCGGGCTCTGGCATCCCATAGGGCAATAGCAAACATGCCGCGGAACTTCTGAAGACACTCGATTCCCCACTCCTCGAATGCATGAAGAATAACCTCAGTATCCGAGTGATCGGTCTTCCATCGATGCCCCCCTATGCTCTCCAATTCCGTCCGGATTTCAGCATGGTTATAGATTTCGCCGTTGAATGATACCCAAACAGTTCCATCTTCGTTGCACATAGGCTGGGTGGCCGCGTCAGACAGATCAATGATCGAAAGACGGCGATGGCCCAAACCAACCCGCCCATCGGTGGCAATCCACACACCTGCCCCATCGGGCCCACGATGAGTCATCACATCCCGCATTCTGGAGATGTATGGCTCGGTGATCCGAAAGGAAGCTTTGTCAAATACTAAAGCGCCGACTATGCCGCACATTCCTGAATCTCCACCACCGGAATCGCAAGACAACTATTATCATTCTGGCTCACATCCGCGCGAGTCGATTGTTTTTCCGATCTCACTAAAGGCAGCAGCTGTTTGGCAAGATATTGTCCGATCAGCGCCTGGCCCTCTTCAGAGAGATGGACGGAATCGAGAAAGAATTGATCACGGGATTTCAATGATTCACGGCTCCACTCCTCAAGATCAACCGCAAATAACCCCAGACTTTTGGCAAGATGCCTAAGCCGCTGGTTATATTCCGTACTAATTTTTGCTAGGACATAGGGATTGTCAGTGAAGATGGGAAGGTGCCCGATTTCTAAAGCTCGCTGACTTGGTTCCTCATTCATGACAAAAAGACCTGGCAGTGTGATCAAGACAACAGCGCTGCCAACTGACTGCATCTCCTTCACGATCATTTCAATATCGGACATGAAGGTGGGCTGAAAACCATCTAATGCCCGAACCTCAGAGGCATCACGCTGCACACGCTTTGGCTTGCTATAAGCCTCTAATGCCATTTCAGTACTGCCGAAGCGTTTCTCCTGGGCCTTGCCGTAAGCCTTTTTAAAAAGCCGCACGCTTTTTAAATAGTACTCGACTCCAAAACTCTCCGCGTACAAAGCATTCCACCCTATATAGATAGTAGTTATCTCAGGACGAAGCGCTTTAAATTCCTTCATTCGCCCTAGGACATTCGAGTGGCCATATCCTTCGACTCCGGCATTAATAACTTCAACAGATTCCCCCATGCGATTGAGTTCCCGCTCAAGTGTTCGGGGATAGGAATACTCATCAAACATTGTCCCAAATGTGCAGGAATCCCCGATCGTAAGAATTCTTGGTTTCGAATGAGTCTTATCAATATCAGGACCTTTAAACCCATCGTTATTGATACGCATGATGACTTTATCCCTCGGCACCTGAAGCTGCGAAGCTCGATCCTCGAGCAATTCTACTGCAAGAACCTTATTCTCTTTTTGTTTGCCTAGAATGATCTGATCTATCGTAGCCGAGTAGCCTGGCTTCGGGCGCCAATTCCACGATTGCGCTGGATCCGGTATCTCATATTCATCCAACACCGACGGATCCACACTCACAATCCTGCCTCGAAGCTCTTTGATAGCAAAAAACAATCGCGCGCCTCCCTCCATAACCAACGCCATCGCAGCGATAACAAGAACCGCGAACGTAATCTGAACTCGAGTGCATGCTAGGGTTTTCGTCATGTCACAGCACCCACGGCGAGGACTCTGCGAAGGTCTGACAAGATCGTAGCCAGTCCTATTCCCACTCAGGCTTGAGTTGAGCTTCTACCTGATAATTCATTTTAGTCGCCTAGTATTATTGCGCTGTTCATCCAATCGCCGGGCGATTCAACAAGCAGAGCCGGCTTTGGCTTCCTTGCTGCAGCACAATGGTTATCCGGAAGAATGACTATTGAGCGGGCTTGCACTGAAGAAATGATTTGCGGAATAGAGTCCGTACAGGACCCCGCACGTAATCATACCGAGCAGGTACGCTACAGAGGGAATGACTAGAAGGCCCGGCAAAGAACTGAACACAATTGCACTCCAAAACGCACCGGCCAAAGGACGAGGGATCGGTTTGAATTTGGCAGCCACCAAACCGAGATTGACCGACAGGAAAACATACATAGCTATTACACCTGACTTTGCGAATAGAGTCATCGAGGTGAATAGAGGATGTGCTGCCACGAGTCGCATCACTTCCTGCCGTAAGGTAATCTCATATTCTTCAGAGAGGTACTTAGCGCTGGGCGCGATCGATCTGACTTTTTCAATCGCAATCTGGTCAAGGTATTGGATCCCGTAATCATTGCTCAAGAAACCGAATCCGATATAGATAGAGTGCCAAAAAGGATGTCCAGTGATCGCTGATAGTGCGCCAGGGGCATGAACCAAAAGATATCGATCACGCTCCACGATCAGCGCTTGAAAAAATAGGTGCCCCATGAGCACACCAGCAATTAACACGCCGAAGGTAGCGATTCGCCTGGCCCTCGCTGCTCCGAGATGCCAGAAAATAGCCGCACACAGGTAGAGCAGCAGTCCAGTACCGGCGTGGGCACGCATGTAATGGGCCAGACCGATGCAGACGCCGGAAATCCCACTGAACCCCGTCAGCACACTGCCTCCCTTATCGACTTTTGCCAACCATGAGAACAGTGGAACGATCGCCATTGGCAACGCACAGGAAACAAGGTACACGTCACCAACTTTTGCAAATGAAATGTATCCAAGCACTCCTAGAACCAAAGGAGTTATCAGAACACTGGCCCATGAACGAAAAAACAAGATAAACCCGGCTGCGCTCAGAACCACTGCACCAGCCATCATCAACCCGTAGAAAAGCTCAATGGTTTGATCAAGGGTCAACGCAAATGTGACAGCGATCTTTGGGATGAAATAGTATGTACCAATATCGTCGCTGACGCCCGCAGGACCCAAACCTTGGCCCGTTTGCGATATCAAAGCCGTCCCGGTCAATTGATATCCTTCCAGCGCTTCCTGGAGTTGACGATATCGGGATCCCATAATTTCCATCTAGCGTGAGCCTCGTTGGTGTACCAGCGCATACTGCGCACCGAGTGGACACCAGGACAAATATGGCTCAAACCTTCGAAAGGAAGCCAACAGACGCGGGAAGAAAAAGAGATAGGACTTTTCACAAACCTTCAGGCCGATGCGAGACGCGTATGCCAGGGCTTCGGCCGGAAAGAGTAGCACCGCATTCTCATCTAAGGGACTGTTTCTCACCACCCAGCGTGTGACTGGATTGAGCGGGTTATGCTCAAAGACGAACAAAAATCCATCCACACAGAGGCGATTACTTAGGTCTTGAATGATCCTTTGTCGATCGCTGATTTCGATATGATGGAGGACATTTGATACAACGATGACATTGTAGTTGGTAGCAAGCTGCGTGCTATTTGACGTAAATATTCCCTGTGACGTCAACTTGGGATCGATTTTCTTGATACTGTCCGCCGACACATCAAAACCATCAAGAGAAGCCATTGGCAGATGCCGCTGGAGACACTTGGCAAGAATTCCGATCCCACAGCCATAATCGAGCACTCTCCCGCAAAAATCGCTACCGACTTTTCTCGCTACATAACGTGCTTTACCTTCTGCAAAATATTGACCAACTTCTCCGGATAATGCCAGAGAGGCATCAAGTACCTGATGATATTCGCTGGCGAACCGATCGAACTCTTGCATGCCCTAGAGAAGCTCGGTTAGAGGTGTTATGGACGTCCGATCACTGGGGGCTAGATGTACCGATCTAAACGCGAGGAAAAAAAATCGTACATTTTCTTGACCCCTTCCTTGAGTGAGATCGCTGGGAACCATCCGGTTGTACGTCGGATCTTTGACACGTCGAAGTTAACATCTCCCGTTTCCGAACGCTCATAGTCTGCTGGCCATGGCATATATTTGACCTCTCCACGGCCTAGGACCTCTACGATTGTTTCCACCATTTCTCGAAAGGGAACCGAGCGACCAAAACCGCAATTAAAAATCTCCCCAGAAGGGACTTGTGTAGCCCCGACAGACACAAATGCTTCCGCGATATCGGTACCGTAAACATAGTCCCGCAACTGGCTCCCATCCCCGAAGATGGTAATTGGCTTGCCTTCCATCGTCAGTCGCATGAACCAACCTGGCAGCGAGTACTTGCTATGCTTGAGCTGTTGACGTTCTCCATACGGATTTGTAATTCGAAGAACAACGGTTTTAAGGCCATAGGTACGAGCATAGAACCGGAGATACTCTTCGCAGGCCAGTTTGTGAACTCCATATAAAGAGAGTGGTTCAGCAGGATGATCCTCCCGTACTGGCTGCGTTAGGACCTTGCCTAGCACAAGCCGCGAACTGGCAAACACTACTCTTACATCAGGATTGTGTTGGCGACATATCTCCAACATCTGAAGTGTCCCTTTGCAGTTGATGTCCAGGTCGTCCAAAGGGATTTTTGCGCTATCGATATAGCTTACTTGTGCCGCCATGTGGAACAATACGTCCGTCTCACGTAGGAGAGAAGTCATTAAAGAAGGGTCTCGATAGTCGCCAGAACAGATCGTGATGTCACTTCGTATCTCTTCGACATTGGCGAAATTGCCGCCATAGAGAGGAGCCAAGGAGTCCACAATGGTGACCCTTGCTCCCATTGGGACAAGTTGATGAGCAATGTTGCTACCGATGAACCCGAGTCCGCCAGTGATCAAAACTCGTTTGCCTCGATAGCTCTCAGAAGCCGTCATGGTATTTTCCTGGTCGATCCGTCAAATCCGATACGTTCCTGAACAACATACAAAGGGCGCCCCTTGAGCTCTTCGTATATACGACCCACGTATTGGCCCATGACTCCGAGGATCATCAATTGAACTGAGCCGATGAAGAGAACGGTTGCAGCTAAGGAAGTCCAGCCTTCAACGGGAATTCCAAACACAAGCTTGTTGAAAATTACATAGCAAAAGTAAGCAAGGCAGAACATTACTCCACCAAATCCAATCCAACTCGCAATCCGAAGGGGCACATC
>DAINRK010000176.1:0-8541 GCA_036741855.1 Anaerolineales bacterium | reverse complement strand
CGAAACGGTTTCTTCACTGGAGCGCCAAGGTCGAATCGTGTTTCTGAAAGTCGTTGCTGCTGATTCATATATGACCACTTCTTATTGATTGACCCAATCTTACGCCAAGAGTCATCAGCCTACAAATGCATTTTTCGATACTTTTGCCGTTATATCTATTGGCAAGCCAACTCATTATTAGAGACCCACAGGGTCACTAATGTCCAGACTTATCGAGTGGTTTTCACTGCTCCGCCCAACTAGGGTTTATGCGGAATATTTCCGTATAAGTACCTATAGACTGATTATACAATCACTAACATCGATTCGCTCATAGTCTTGCTGTTCGAAATTGTTACAACTAGGGGCGTGAACCTGCCGGTTGATTAATTACCCATTCGGGGAATAGTCGTATCCATTCATATCCATACAATACCCATATGGGTATGGGTTAATCTCACCCATTCCAAAATATTGGAAAGAAGGAGATAGAAACAGAATGGACGCGATCAATGCTGGAGACACTGCCTGGATCCTGGTTGCCACTGCCCTGGTCATGATGATGACCCCGGCGCTGGCTTTCTTCTATGGCGGCATGGTTCGGAGGAAGAATCTTCTCTCAACTATCAATCTGAGTTTTATCACTGTTGCTTTGATCAGTCTGCAATGGGTAATTATTGGCTATACCCTGGCGTTCGGCAAAAGCATCGGTGGCCTGATCGGCGGATTGAATTTCCTTGGCCTGTCCGGAGTAGGCGCTGAACCAAATGCTGATTATGCAGCCACCATTCCGCACCTTGCCTTCTCGGCGTATCAGATGATGTTTGCCATCATCACCCCTGCACTGATCACGGGCGCATTCGTGGAACGGGTCCGCTTCAAAGCCTTTTTGGTATTCACAGTATTGTGGGCAACTTTGGTATATGACCCGGTCGCTCACTGGGTATGGGGAGTGGGCGGCATCCTGCGCAGCATCGGTGCATTGGATTTCGCCGGTGGAACCGTCGTTCACATCACCGCCGGATTCTCCGCGTTGGCTTTCGCAATGGTGCTCGGCAAACGCAAATGGTATGGGCAGGCTCCTTTGGAACCCAACAATATTCCTTTCACTGTGCTGGGCGCGGGCTTGCTATGGATGGGATGGTTCGGCTTTAACGGTGGGAGCGCGCTGGCTGCAAACGGATTGGCGGTCAATGCTTTGGTGACCACAAATACCGCGGCCGCCTCGGCTGCAGTTGTGTGGATGTTCCTCAGTTGGCGCGACAACAAACCCAGCGTGCTCGGGATTGTAACGGGTGCTGTGGTTGGACTTGTCGCGATCACACCGGCGGCGGGATTTGTGACTCCGATGGCTGCTATTGTGATTGGTGGACTCGCCGCTCCGATCAGCTTCTATGCAATCAGGATGAGGCAGAAATGGGGATTGGATGAATCGCTGGATGTATGGGCATGTCACGGTATGGGTGGGACCTGGGGCGCTCTGGCAACTGGTTTATTCGCAACTAAGTTAGTGAATTCAGCTGGCGCAGATGGACTCTTCTATGGCAACCCAAGCCAGTTCCTGATCCAGGCTATTGCAGCACTTGTATCGATTGCGTTCGCGTTCGGCGTCACATTTGTGATTACCAAATTATTGAGCAGGTTTATGGGTCTGCGCGTCACCGAAAACGAAGAAGAAGTTGGGCTCGATATCAGCGAACATGGTGAACGGGCATACGCATAATCTTTAGGAAAGGAGTTTTATCATGACTAAAAAAATCGAAGCCATCTTTCGCGAGGAAAAACTGCTCGCTGTCAAAGAAGCGCTTTCTGAGATCGGAATTGTCGGGATGAACGTGATGGAAGTGCGTGGGCACGGACGCCAGGGAGGCATCGAGCTTGCCGGCCGGATCGGAACCTATAAAGTGGATCTTCTGCCGCGCGTGCAACTCAATATTATTCTGAGTGATCACAACGTCAAAAAAACCGTTGAAACGATTCAAGATGCAGCGCAAACCGGGGACATCGGCGATGGATTGATATTTGTGTACCCTGTCGAAGATGTGATCCGCATCCGCACCGGGGAACGCGGACGCGACGCGCTGGCATATGAAGGCGATATTGACATGCGGCAGGAGGCTTTTTGGCAGCCGACAGATTAATAGACCTCTTGCGAAAGTCCTTTCGTCAAAGAGATCACACACCTGCCCTGGTACGGCTTAAGCCGCACGGTGTCAGGGGAGTACAGGAGTCTTTCTCAAAGGTCTCAGTGGACTCTGTGGCTAAGCAAACGACCACTTATGAAAGGGGCAATCGAAGGGACCTCTAGCATAAGTTTATCCCTTATGGGAGTGTCTCGGGTCGCAACCACATCGATCGTTCTATTGAGAAAGTGTCCAGTTCACGGTTTGAACTGGACACTTTTATTTTGGATATCAGGATTTACCCATTAGGGTAGGAAATCTTGATGAGATATGCTGTTTCGGAGCCATCGTCTATTCAAAAATACTCCAGAGGGGTAATAGCCATAACCTAACAATTCCATAAAATAAGTTGCATGATTTTATCTTCTGCGCTTCGTGAAAAGAGTTAATCATGTTGTTTACATTGTTGATCTTCGTTCTCGCTTACATCATGATCGCGAGTGAAAAATACCCTCGGCATTGGGTGGCGCTTCTGGGCGGTAGTTTGCTGATCCTCTTTGGGATCATGAGTCCATTTGAGGCTTTGTCATACATTAACTGGGAAACTCTGGGACTGCTCGCAGGCATGTTCCTGCTCGTGTCCATTTTGCAGGAAGCTGGCTTCTTTTCCTGGCTGGCAATGAAGGCGCTAAAGAAGTTCAACTATCACCCCGTATGGTTATCTGTGATCTTGATTGTTTTCGCCGCGGTGATGGCGATGTTCATGGACAGTATTACTGTCATGTTATTTCTTTCTGCGCTGACACTTCAACTTTGCCGCCTGTTGAAACTTGATCCGGTTCCGTTGGTAATCGCGGAAGTCTGTGCGGCAAATACTGGCGGAGCAGCGACATTGGTCGGTGATCCGCCCAACGTAATTCTCGGGACTGCCTTAGGATTTAATTTTGCCGATTTCGTGACTCACACCGGACCTATTTCCGCCATTGCCTCACTTCTCTTACTCGGTATGTTTTACTTCACCAATCGCAAAGCCTTGATGAATGCTCATAGTTTGTTGACAGAAAAAACGATTACTGAAATCGAAGGACTCCACAACGAACCATTGCATGCGCATCTGACTCAGGTGGGGCTGCTCGGCTTTCTATCAGCCGTGATTCTGCTCGTGATGCATCATCCACTCAGTGAAACGATTGGTATCCACATCAACGCGGCGATGGCAGCCTTGATCCCTGCCGGGTTTGCCCTGCTTGCCATGCACAATGACGAACGCCGCAAGACAGTGCTCAAAGTGGATGGCGAAAGCATTTTGTTCTTTGCCGGTCTGTTCCTGCTGATCGGCGGCCTGGAAAAAATCAAACTCTTTGAGTCACTTGCGGATGGGCTGGTAAGCCTCACTGCTTCCAATCAAAACGGATTGGTCATGGTGCTGCATTGGGTGCCTGGCCTCGCCAGTGGAATTGTGGATAACGTACCATTGGCGCTTGCAATGAGTTACGTTCTAAAGGATTTGGCACAAATCCCTGGCATGCCTGCTCTGGGCCTGATGGTTTGGTCACTCGCTTTAGGAATTGATATTGGCGGCAACCTGACGCCAATTGGCGCGTCTGCCAACGTCGTTGCCTACTCATTCATGGAACGCAATCACGGTTCGATTGGTTGGAAACGCTGGTTGCTTGCGGCAGTCCCTCCTACGCTACTCGTTATGATTTTTGCATCGCTTGCCGTCGTAGCAAAGGGATACATTGGTTGGCATTGATGCAAAGCGTCCCGCAGGTTGGGTCGGACTCGGCCAACGCTGCAAACAAACCTGCGAGACTGTGGATAAGATCCAAGATCCATGCTGATAGATGAAAATCAAATCAAGAAGGAGTAAAGAGATGAGACGTATAAAGAAAAAATGGGGATGGGTGTTGTTAATGGTAATGATCCTGGCTTTTGCAATTGCGACTCCAGTGTTCGCACAGGATGGTGGCCCCACCACAGAAGAAGTTAGCGACATCACGTTGGGACTCAACATCCTTTGGATGATCGTCGGCGGTTTCCTCGTGTTCTTCATGCAGGCAGGTTTCGCCCTCGTGGAAACTGGTTTCACCCGGAATAAGAACGTAGCCCACACTATGATGATGAATATGATGGTGTTCTGTATCGGTGCTATCGGCTACTGGCTGGCAGGTTTTGCCTTCCAATTCGGTGGAGTCAATGCAGCATATCCCGAAGTAGCGCGCGCCGGAGTCATAACCGGTGAATGGGCACACTCCCCCATCACGCTGGGCGATTGGACTGGTCTGCTCGCCACACCTCTAATTCGCTTTGGTCAGTATGGCATCCTCGGAGGCAGTGGTTTCCTGCTCGGCGGTCTTGGAGCGAATGCAGGCTTGCTTGCCTTCTTCCTGTTCCAAATGGTCTTCATGGACACTGCTGCAACGATTCCAACAGGCTCCATGGCGGAACGCTTGAAGTTCATTGGCTTTGTTTTGATGGGACTTTGGGTCAGCATGTTTATTTATCCACTCGTGGGCGGGTGGATTTGGGGCGGTGGCTGGTTGCAGAACCTCGGTCGCAGTATAGGTCTTGGCAACGGTGCCGTGGATTTTGCTGGTTCAGGCGTTGTGCACATGATCGGCGGAGCAATTGGTTTGGCTGGAGCAGTTGTGCTTGGCCCTCGTATCGGAAAATTCAATACAGATGGATCTGCAAATACAATTCCGGGTCACAGCATTTCGCTTGGAGTTCTTGGAACCATCATCCTGTTTTTCGGCTGGTTTGGTTTCAATCCCGGCTCATCCCTGGGCTTTGTTGGAGCATTTAGAAACCTTGCAGTCATTGCCGCTATCAATACACTTTTGGCGGGCGCAGCCGGTGGAGTTTCAGCCATGACCTTTATGTGGCTGGCCAGCTCAAACAAAAAACCAGATCCTGGCATGTCCGTCAATGGTATCCTCGCTGGTCTTGTAGCGATTACCGCCCCCTGCGCTTTCGTGGATTCCTGGGCAGCAGTGGTCATCGGCTTAATCGCTGGCTTGATTGTCTGCTGGGCAACTGTACTGCTTGAAAAGTGGAAAATTGATGATCCAGTTGGTGCGGTTCCCGTCCACTTCTTCAATGGCATTTGGGGTGTGTTGGCAGTCGGTATCTTCGCCAATGGGAACCCAGATACCGCCGCATGGAACGGTGTTGAATCAGCAGTGACAGGTCTGTTATACGGTGGCACTACACAAATCCTTGCGCAATTTGCCGAGGTTGCCAGTATCTTCGTATTTGTCTTTGGTCTCACCTATGTTTTTTTCAAAGTACTGGCTGCATTGAAACTCTTGCGTGTGTCACGCGAAGTTGAATTGCAAGGCTTGGATGTGCCCGAAATGGGTTCGCTTGGATATCCTGTTGATTGGGAACCTTCCGACATCAATGAGAAGGAAGCACAGGCCCTGCCAGGTAAGACAGTAAAAGCTTTTGGGTCGGCCGATTAGCATTTTGTCCCAGCAGTGAAGTTTTCTCCTGAAGAATGGTCGGTTGAGACCATGGTTTCAACCGACCAAATTTTTAAGTAACCGGATAATTTACCCATTTGGGTAATAGACTTGACTTTCTCCTCACCCATATAATCCAATCAATGTTCGTTCGTAAAACACATTTAGTTGCAGGAGTTTAACCAATGGCAAAAACAATTCAACACGTTCTGGATATGGCAAAGGATGTTGAGGTGGTGGACATACGCTTCATTGACTTGCCCGGAACCTGGCAACATTTCACCATGCCCGTTCATCGTCTGACGGAATCCTTTTTCGCAGATGGGATTCCTTTTGATGGATCATCCATTCGCGGTTTTCAGGAAATCCACGAGTCAGATATGCTCCTCATGGCAGATCCTGATTCCGCATTCATTGATCCGACCGCAGAGATATCCACGCTGGTTTTGAGCTGCACTGTACATGATCCACTAACATTCGAAGCCTATAGCCGCGATCCGCGTTACGTAGCGCGCAAAGCAGAGGACTATCTCAAAAGCACAGGGATTGCCGATAGCGCATACTTCGCGCCGGAAGCGGAGTTCTTCGTCTTTGACGGAGTCCGTTATTCATCCGGAACGAACGAAGCGTTCTACTCCATCGACAGCGAAGAAGCCTGGTGGGAAAGCGGCCGCTCGGACCGCAAGAACTATGGCGGGCAGATCTCACCGAAGCGCGGCTACTTCCCTGTACCGCCAACTGACACGTTACAGACCCTCCGCACCAAGTTCATGTTGGCGATGGAAAAAGCCGGCGTTCAGATGGACCTGCATCACCATGAGGTGGCAACTGCCGGTCAGAGCGAAATGAGCATGACCTTCACCACGCTCACTCGTATGGCAGATAATCTCCTGCTCTATAAATACATCATCAAGAACGTTGCCCGCCAAAACGGCAAGACAGTCACCTTCATGCCCAAGCCTTTGTTTGGGGATAATGGTTCAGGGATGCATGTCCATTCATCGCTGTGGAAAGGCGATACCAATGTTTTCTTCGATCCTGAGGGCAGCTATGCCAATCTCTCGCAAACCGCAAAGTATTATATCGGCGGCATCCTCAAGCACGCCTCTGCCCTGCTCGCACTGACATCACCAACCACCAACTCGTACCGCCGCCTGGTGCCCGGTTATGAAGCACCAGTGAATATTGCATATTCTCAGCGCAACCGCTCGGCGATCTGCCGCATCCCTGCAACTAATAATTACAAAGCTAAACGCGTGGAATTCCGTGCGCCGGACCCATCCTGCAATCCGTATCTGGCTTTCTCCGCGATCCTCATGGCCGGCGTGGATGGCATCTGCAATGAGATCGACCCGGGTGAACCTCGAGATGTTGATCTGTATGAATTACCCGCAGATGAAAAGAAGAAGATCAAACAGGTACCCAGCTCTCTCCCTGAAGTCTTAGATGCACTCGAAGCCGATCACGAATTCCTGCTCCAGGGTGGCGTATTCACTCCGGATCTTCTTGAAGAATATGTCAAGTACAAGCGCGTTCATGAAGTGGATGCCGTCCGCCTGCGCCCCACCCCGCATGAATTTTCATTGTACTTTGATTGCTAATGTATAGCCGTTGGTCGAGTAGCCTTGAGCGTTCGTTGTGAAAGGCGTATCGAGACCAAGAACTGGCGAGGAGATTGCTTCGTCAGGAAGTTCACCTTCCTCGCAATGACATTCTACAATAAAGGAAAAACGACAGACCGAGGCATGCCTCGGTCTGTCTACTAAAACATATGTCACTTTTCATCTCATCCTTTTTTCTTGCAATCGCTTTTTGTGCGCCTCCTGGCGTTGTGACCGCAGAAACGGTGCGTCGCGGAGCGGCTCGAGGATTTATCTCCGCGTTGTTCGTCCAGTTTGGTTCCCTTGTCGGTGATACTACCTGGGCTATCATTGCCTTGACCGGTCTTGCCTTCATTGTCCAAAACAACATTGCTAAAGCTATTCTCAGCCTCGTAGGTGTTCTCTTAATGCTCAAACTTGCATGGGATGCATTCAAGGACGCACATCAGGGCAAAGAACTGGATATCGCCTCATCTGCACGCGGAGTGCACCGCGGAGATTTTGCGAATGGCGCATTTCTTTCTCTCGGGAATCCAATGAACATTGTTTTCTGGACAGGGCTTGGCACGACCGTATTTGCATCCATCGCTGGAAGTCCTCAGCCGATTCATTTCGCCACTTTCTTTGCGGGATTTCTGGGCGGCGCCATCCTTTGGTGCTTTATCATGGCTGGGACCGTTGCATGGGGACGCAGATTTGTCACACCGACTTTCTTTCGCTGGGTCAATTTTTCTTGCGGAATTGCACTGGGCTTCTTTGCAATTCAGCTCGCTTTGAAACTTGTTCAAAATTTGTAATGACCAGAGCTTGCGTGGATGGCGAACCGATGGGAAAATCGTCATCAGTTTTCGAGATGAAAGACCTACCGTTCCCATCTCCCTCCGAAGAAACTGATCCACGCCTGCTTGAGGCGCTGGCAAGCCTTAACCAGATCAGTGACGCTATCAACCGGATTGGTTCCGACTTTTCCAATCAAAATGTCTCAAGCCTTCAGTTGATCGTAGAGAGCGCAATTCGCGTCGTGCCAGGTTCATCAGCAGTGATTTATACCTATGATCAATCAACAGGCCTCTTCGAGAATGAATCACGTGTCTCTGCTGAACCAGAGGGACGAAAACCCGCATCAACAACAGATCGGCCCGCCGATGCACCGCGTCCCACGGGAATCGGAACGCGAACGATTGAGCGCCGTCACAGGTCGTTCTCTTATGAAGAACCTGATGTAAATGTACATCCTTATCACGCGGCTTTGGGGGTAAAAGCCGTCGCCTGCTTCCCATTGATTGTTGCCGAACAGGCAGTTGGGCTTTTATATATTTATCTGCATGAAGAACGACAGTTCACTCATCTCGAACAACTCATGCTTGACAA
>DAINRK010000175.1:0-8572 GCA_036741855.1 Anaerolineales bacterium | reverse complement strand
GCTTGATTGGCTCCCTTCCCGCCTGGGATGACTTGCAAATCTTCGCCGCTGATCGTCTCGCCCGGCTGTGGAAAACGCGGCGCGCGCACGACGAGATCTGCATTGAGCGAGCCAACGACGAGAATATCGGGCATTCATAAATTTTACTCCATTTGAAGACTCGGACTGGATATAATGAACCAATTCCATCATAAATTGCCAACATAGGAAATTATGAAAAAGATCTGGCCCTTCACTTTCTATTTTTTATACTTCGCTGCCTTTGCATCTCTGTTGCCGTACTTTGTTCTCTTTTACCAGGGACTTGGATTTAACGGAACGCAAATTGGCTTGTTGACCGGCGTGCCTCCGTTGATTACTTTGTTTGGTGCTCCATTTTTGTCCGGGGTTGCCGATTCTACGCGTCGTCATAGATTGATCATGGGTTTGGGGATTGCAGTTGCAATCGGCGTGATGTTGATCATGCCGACGCTCAGTGCATTTGTGATCATTTTTATCTTGATTATGACTTTTAATATTTTCATGTCGCCTGTTTCATCTCTCGCGGATAGCGCTACTTTGTCCATGCTTGGGGAGGAGCGGGCAATGTACGGGCGCATCCGCATGGGAGGGACCATTGGCTGGGGGCTTGTCGCGCCGATTGCTGGAACAGTGGTGGAAAATTACGGCCTGCGACTCGCATTTCTGGTTTTCTGCGGGATCATGTTCGTCAATTTTTTTGTCAGCCAGAAATTTAGCTTTGGCAATGTGGAAGGCCATGAGACAAGTAATCGTGGCATACGGACATTGCTGGCAAATCGCCACTGGATCTTCTTTCTGTTTCTAGCATTTCTTGGGGGTCTCGGAATTTTCTCGGTCGCCTCATATTTATTCCCATACATGGCAGTGTTGGGTGCAAGCGAAAGCCAGATGGGAATTGCGCTCATGATTGCAACATTGACCGAATTGCCTGTCTTCTTCTTTGGGCATCGTCTGGTCAGGTGGTTTGGCGCATATCGATTATTTATCATTGCGTTGGTGCTAATCGGTGTCCGTTCGCTGCTCTATGCCACGGTTAATTCTGCATTTCAAGTTTTTTTCGTCCAGGCATTCAGTGGAATGATCTTCCCGGTGATGTGGCTCGCTGGTGTATCCTATGCAGATGAAAATGCACCTGCAGCACTAAAGTCAACGGCGCAGGGAGTCTTTAGTGCAATGACGTTCGGTTTCGGCTCAGCACTAGGTGGCTTTTTCGGCGGTCTCATGCTTGAAAGCATAGGTGGACGTGGGATGTTCCTGGTCATAGGCATTATCATTCTCGTTGGGCTTGTCCTCATTGAGGCGAGCAAAAGATTGTTCAATCGTCCGAAAAGGGCCTGAAAAACAAGGTGTTGTTGATACGAAACTGGTTAGCTTCCCAGATAAATTCCAATCAGGTGTAAACTATTTCTGTGTCGCGAACAATATTACTTGTTGACGATGACGCGCTCATGCGGCGTAGTCTTGCTTTTCATCTCGAGCAGGCAGGTTATCAGGTTCACACGGCTGCTACAGCCGAAGATGCTCTGTCTTTCGTCAACCATACAAAACCTGACCTCGTCATGCTTGACATTGGCCTGCCCGGTATGGATGGGCTGGATGCCTTGCGAGAACTGAAGTCGAAGCATGGCCTGCCGGTTATTTTTCTAACGGCACGCCGTCGCGAGCTGGACGAAGTAGTTGGTTTGGAGCTGGGTGCCGATGATTACATCACCAAACCATTCGATGCGGATGTCGTGCTTGCACACATCAAGGCTGTACTGCGACGGACGAGTGAATCGTCTCAAACCAAAGTGATATCGAACCGCCTCATCGTTGGAGACCTGGAAATTGATCCTGCCTCTCATACGGTTGCGCTTGCTGGCCGTGCGTTGGAGTTATCACCGCGTGCGTTTGACCTGCTATTGGTATTAGCGGAACAAGCAGGGAACGTGATTTCCAGCGAAGATTTACTGGCGAAGGTGTGGGGAGCAGAATTTGTCGGGCAGCCTCAGGTGGTATATGTCCATATCCGCTGGTTACGCGAGAAGCTTGAGGTAGATCCCAATCGCCCTCAACGGATCCTCACCATACGAGGTGTGGGTTATAAACTGGTTCCGCAAGAGGGTGGATAAATCCTATCATGCTCCATTCTTTACGCAATCGTTTGATCCTCAGTCATATCCTGCCTGCTTTGATCATTATCCCATTGATGGGCGCGGCAATGGTTTATGTTTTGGAAACCCAACTTTTATTGCCAATGATTTACAGAGATTTAGCCAGGGATGCAACTCTCATGGCGGAAATCACGCGCAACCAACCTGTCTTCTGGCAGGATGCCCGCGTCGCTCAGGCGCTGGTAGATGGTGTTGACCCTTACTTAAGTGGACGCATCTCACTCGTAACCTTAGATGGCCATATCCTCGCTTCTAGTGACACCACCAATAGCGTACCTGGTACACAAGTAGTTGAACTACCGGATCTAAATGGAGTGAGCCCGGGCGAAGTTATCGAGTTTCAACGCGGCGCTCTGGCAGAAGTGTTCACACCAGTGATTGATCCGCGCGGAAACCCAATTGGCACGGTGCGGATGACCACACGCATCGTCTCTATTTCTGATCAAGTTTATCAACTACGTTATCTTCTGGGGGCCGTTTTGCTATTTGGCGTATTAGCTGGGATTGGATTGGGATCATATCTGGCATTAGGCATAAACCGTCCCATTCAACGCGTGACTCAATCGATACAAAATCTTGCAGACGGTCATTGGCATGCGCATCTCGAAGAACAAGGACCTGAAGAAATGCGCACATTGGCGAGGGCAGTGAACGCGCTTGTGGATCAATTGAATAGTTTGGAGCAGGCGCGCCGACAATTGCTGGCAAACCTGGTACATGAACTCGGTCGGCCTCTTGGAGCTGTTCGCTCGGCGATCCAGGCGATGATGAAGGGCGCAGCCAAAGAGCCACAATTGGCCCATGATCTTCTAACCGGTATGGAAAGTGAAACTGCACGCCTTCAACGCCTGTTGGAAGATCTGGCAGAATTGCATGAGCAGGTATTGGGAAGACTGGAACTGAATCGGTCACAGATCCAGCTTAATGATTGGCTGGCAGGTATTTTGCCGCCGTGGGAGGCAGCGGCCCGCGAAAAGGGATTAGATTGGTCTGTTCATTTTCAACCGGACCTTCCCAAGATTCAAATGGATTTGGATCGCATGGCGCAAGCGATTGGAAATCTAGTTAGTAATGCCATCAAATTTACACCCTCTGATGGACGAGTTTCCATTCGTGTCAAACTAGATGATGGGCAGCTTGTTATACAAGTGGATGACACCGGGCCAGGCATTCCAACAGACGAACAATCGAAGATCTTTCAGCCTTTCTATCGCGGCGCGCATGGACGTCGCATAGTTCAGGGAATGGGGTTGGGGTTGAGCATTGCGCGTGATATCGTCACTGCACATGGTGGGGAAATTGAGGTGGACAGCCGGCCCGGGACAGGCAGTCGCTTTACACTGTGGATACCAGTTGAAGGTCCAGCCTGACGCGCCGGTCCCTTGAAAATCCTTAAGGTAACCATAAGGTTCGCTTATTCCTTTCATAAAGTCAAGAAAACCCAGGATGAGTATGATACGCCTTGTATTCATATGGAGGATGCAATGACGAAAGGAGAACTATTATGAAAAAGCGAACCACATTACTTTCACTATTGGCTGTTTTTGGGATGATTTTCATCACCGCCTGCGGGAGCATCACTCTCCCTGCATTCGGCCAGCCATCTGATGCAGCGCCTGTGATACCACAGGCTACACAAGTCGCACCGGTGCCCGAATCTGCTGTGCCCTCCAATTCAGATGGACTGTTATCTGCCTATCAAGGCACGCTGGAAAATATCTACAGCACGGTAAGCCCATCCGTTGTCAACATTCGAGTCGTATCGAAATCAGTTGATTCGACTTCCAACGTACCGCAGATCCCCGGCTTCCCATTCTTTAACCTGCCTCAACAGCAAGGACCTCAACAGCAATTTCAGACCGCGCTTGGTTCTGGTTTTGTTTGGGACCAGGATGGACACATTGTGACAAACAATCATGTCATCAACGGTGCGGACCAGATCGAGGTGACCTTTAGCGACGGAACGATCGTACCTGCGACGTTGGTCGGCGCGGACCCCGATAGCGATCTGGCTGTCATCAAAGTGGATGTTCCCACTGCACAACTGCATCCTGTCGCCCTTGCGGATTCAAACAGCATCAAGGTTGGTCAATTGGCAATTGCCATTGGTAACCCATTTGGTTTGGAAGGAACCATGACGACCGGTATCATCAGCGCTATTGGGCGGTCCTTACCCACAGAACAAAATGTTGCAGGATCCTATAGCATTCCAGACATCATTCAAACCGACGCGCCGATCAACCCTGGAAACTCAGGCGGTGTGCTGGTTGATGCGAATGGGGCATTGCTCGGCGTAACTTCAGCGATTGAATCACCCGTGGGAACGAATGCTGGAATTGGCTTTGCCATCCCGTCGGAGATTGTCAATAAAGTGATCCCGGCTCTTATCAAAGATGGCAAATATATCCACACCTGGCTCGGTATCAGTGGTACTACACTTATTCCTGATCTTGCCAATGCAATGGACTTACAGGCAACCCAACGTGGCGTTTTAGTGGAAGAGATCATGCCCAATAGTCCGGCAGAAAAAGCTGGATTGCGCGGCAGCAATGAGCAGGCGACTGTCAACGGTCAACCCGTAAATGTAGGAGGCGATGTAATTACTGCCATCGATAATCAATCTGTGACGGATATGGAGGATCTGATTGCCTATCTTACAAGGAGCACCACTGTAGACCAAAAAATCACTCTGGACATATTGCGGGATGGTAAGAAGACCACATTAGATGTTACATTAGTGGCAAGGCCCTCTGTTGAGGAGCGAACTAACGAGGCTAATCCTTCTGTCACGCGTGGTATCCGTCTGGGCATTCTTGGTGCCAACCTCGACTCTTCAATTGCTAAAGAAATGAATCTACCTGAGGATCAGCAGGGCGTCCTGGTACAACAGGTGGAGCCAGGCAGCCTCGCGGACACAGCAGGATTGCAAGGTGGTTCAAAGTCTATTACCGTCAACGGACAACAAGTTATGATTGGCGGAGACATCATCACCGCTGTCAATGGTGAAGCCGTGACAACCGTCGGTGAATTGAGAGCCGCGCTTGGGCAACTTCAAGGTGACCAGGAATTTTCACTCACCGTTCTGAGAAACGGAAAAGAGATGCAAATCACGCTTCAAGCTGGTCAATAAATAAGAAATATACTTCAACAACGAATGGGCAACCGCAAGGTTGCCCATTTTGCAATTTCCGACTTGAATATCATTCCCTCAATATTACCTTTTCAAAAATCTAATTGAAACTTGGGGAGTTGTCAAATAACTCTAATGCTATTTATTTGTTCAAAATACAAACCAATCAGAATTTTCCTGGTTTACTTATGAAAATCCCTAATTGCGAATCTAACTCTGCACTATAGCAGTGATGTTTGCTAGGCGGAAAACCTAAAGGTTACGAACGTAATAAGGTGGAAATCCAAGTGAAACTTATCGTGCTCATGACATACAAACTATATTCTCGTGTCATCTATCATCAGGTATCAGCTGGCGCGTACCATTTCAGATTTAGCCGGGAATGATGAAACTCAATCCGTGCGTCTAGCAGAGGCGCTTTAAGTTGCGCCGTGGTCCCAAATTGATGCTCGGATGCGCGCATACATTTGCTACTATACAGCAGAAGCCTCTACATTTAGAAGCACAACTGTCACCCTACGGGCCGGTAGGTTCAAAGTCACGGTTCCGTTCTGAACCTCTATTGGCCCTTGAGGCTTTTCAAGCAGATCACACCACTGCGCACTGAGGATACGCAGAAACCCCGAACCGATTTCTGCGGGTTGGGCCTGGTCGCTGGCGTTGAACAAGCGAAGGATCACACCGGGCCCGTGCTCTGCGGCCTTGATGTGCAGCGTGAGAATGGGTGATTCTGGCGAGATATTCTGTGGCAATCGGAGCAAGTCCCCCGCCTCAGGAAGCAGCGGTGGATGACGCTCCGGCTCGCCGAGGTGTTGGAGCAAGGGCTGAGCATGGGCCGCCTCCAATCCAAAGCGGTGTGCCTGAAGCTCATTGAAGCCCCCGCGATGGGGCAGGATGCGATAACGCGCGTGCACTCGGCCAGGTTGATGTGCGCGGAAATTGGTTTCCCAGTAGTTGTTCGTCACCCATCCCAGCAGCATCGCCCGCTCCAACGTACATTCCGCCTGGTTGTGAGCAAAATGGAAATCGCCCAACTGAACCATCGGGTTTTCCGGCACGGCCACCGTCACGCCCAGCTCCTCATTGGAGAAATCTACCCACCCTTGTACGGTGAAGTAATCCATGCAAACACCTGGTAACTGATCCGACCCTAACGCTATGGGCTGACCTCCCAAATCCAGCCGGGCGGTTGCGCCGGGCATATTGAATGGATAAAGAATGTACGTGGCCTCCGGGTGCACATTGAGGCCCATATCCCACCACGACTCGCATTCGATGTAATCTTCGGTATCTGGCAAAAATACACTTTGCTTCAGCGGACCTACACAACCTGGCGCCTCGAGAGATTGGGTGATGTAATAGCCCAGCGGTGTCCGATATACGCGATGCTGAAGGACTCGAGTGGGTCCGCGTCTTTCTACAGGCCACTCCGGCTTCCACCCCCGTGGCCGCTCCACCTCGGTGGACTGCCATTCCATATAGAACATCAGGTTCCGGGGCCATGTATGAGAGGAGTCGGCCACCTGTTCATGGACGAAGCCGTTGAGGGGATAGCCAGCGCCCTGGTCAACCCATTCTTGATTCAGTCGTTTGTCGTGCCAGGATAGGATGCCGCCTCGCTCCCGATCAAAGGTGAGACGGAATGAATCATTCTCGACCACGGCGTCTTCACTAAATTCAGCTCCCGGCTCCCATCCGACTAATTCAGCCCGAGGGATGACGGTATACCCAAAGCCAGGCACTTCTACCGATTTCAGCCACAACTGCCTTTGCATCGTCGCGGTCTCCACACTGGCGGCTAGTCGGGAATGATCGTACGTCATCCGATCCTGAAAGTGCCGGCCTGCGGTGACGTCCTCGGTTACTCCTCTGGGTGAGGTGACCTCCTGAGGAACGATGCCCGAGACGCGGCGCGGCCATGGCAACGGATTAAACACGAGCAAATCATCGGGCCTTGTCCGCTGTACATGTCGGCCCAATTCTGTCAGTGCATCGCGCTGAAGGAGCAGGCTCAAGCTTCTCGCTGTGTAGGCGTAACTGGCCTTGTGGTGCCACTGCGCCGCCGTATCTTCGGCGCCGGGTGCCCGGATGGAAGAATCCGCGCCCCAGGTATGTTCATCCCATAAGTGCAAGGAGTGCCAGGCCAACTCTCGATACCTTGCGTTTGACCGGGCTGTTGTGCTCTCGGCTGGAGAATCGGATTGCCCCGTTATTGCCGCGGCCAGGGCGTCCGCCACCCTTAGGCGGGTCCGGCTGGCCCGGTTCAGCGCCTGTTCCCGTGCGCTGCTGATACAGCCAAAATTCCAGTAGTCTGTCCAATCCCCTCGATAGCTGGGTAATAGATGGCTGTGTTCCTTCACGGCCCCCCACCACTCTTTCGGCGTGGCCATCACCAGGCGCGGCGATTTGCCCTGTTCATTCCACGTGTCAATGAAGCGAGAAAATGGCTCATAGGCCGAGCCGTTATCTCCGAACGGATGAAAACTCTGCACCATGAGCACCGGCAGCGGGTAGTCAATCTCGGCCAGCCGGCGTTCGACCCGCGGCCACCACGTGTCTTCGAACATGGCCGCATCATGTCCGATTCCAAAGCGCCAACCCGTATCGTAGGGCCAACCGTTATAGGCCAGGATTTTTCGTCCGCTCGGGCCTTCCCACCAAAACACATTCGGGCGCTGCATGGGTGCTCCACCGAAGTGCGTGTTGATGGCCATAGTGAAGCCTTCGATCCCGAGATCGAGCAATAGATCTACCAGCGGCCAGTTTTCCCCGTTCACATCACAATTCATCGCATGCCGAATGGTGAAACCGAAGTCGTCCCGCAACGGGCGCAGCAGCTGGAAGGTTTCCACCAGCTGATCCGTATCAAGCAACGGCGTCAGGTTGGCGAACATCGCAGTGACTTCGATGCGGCCCGCCCGCTCCAGGGATTTGAAGCGTTCGATTTCTCCTGCAGAGGCTTGTCTCAGCCAGCGATACAGCACGTAGGTGGTTTCCACCGTCCAGCGAAATGCGCCGTCGCTTTCACGGTCGGAGTATTTGTCGGCCAGATGGAGGGCTTCATCCAGAAATCGTCTGTGCAAATCGAACACGATGGGTTGATCGTGGGTGTAGCCGATATCGGTGTGGCTGTGGTGGATGAAGTAAAGGGTATGAACTTTGCTCATGGGCTTCTCCCTTCGGGTGAGTGGAAGAACAGTAAGTCTGCTGCCCCCAATAGCGCCGCGTCAGGGCCCCGCTCGCCGGGCAGCACAGGCACCGATAAAGC
>DAINRK010000174.1:0-8588 GCA_036741855.1 Anaerolineales bacterium | reverse complement strand
TGTTAAGCCTGTATCATACGCAATTGCAATTTATAATTACTGTTGAATAAACATATTCTAACTTGTTACGAGACAGTTCACCATTGAAAAGGTCAGCTCAAATGAAATTTTCGTTTAGCGTTAAAGTACCTCTTCTGTTGTTGATTTCCATCGCGGTGCTGGTTGCGTGCACAAGTGGATCTCCGACCATTAACCCCACAGTCACAAATACCGGCCCTAGCACTACCACCACGCCGATGCCAACAAGAGTAATGCAAACGGGCATATGGGACGAGTTATTGGAAGCCACACCCTATCCTCATAAATTCGCTCTGCCAGACCCGGTTGAAAGCCCACTCGATGGAACCTATGCGAAAGTGGATCAATCGCCTCCGCAATATTGGACGTGTTATCGCTGTGCCGACTATCGCCCTGAAGGTGGGCCCTGGAGGATTCAATTTGACAAAGGTGTAATGAGAATTTTCTACCAGCTCACCAATTGGAAAAGCATCGCATCATTCACGGTGGAGGATAACAGACTGAAAATCTTCAACGATCCGTTTTGTCCGCAGGAAGTGGGGGAATATGAATGGACAGCGGAGAACGGAAGCATTTCTCTGAAAGCCATCAGTGATGGCTGCGCGTTTGATTTGCGAAAAGAAAATTTGGTGAAGCAGCCCTGGCTGGCTTGCAGCGCTAGCGATCCGAACCAGGCCGGCTGTTCAGAATTCCCAGACGCGCCATCAGGCGAAACGCCATCCGACTTGCCTGTTACCGTGAACGTGCTTGGCGGTGATAGTCATTACTTCGATGAACGACCTGATGTATTTGCAGTCGCCAACAAGGAAAATGTTCCGTCGCCTGAGGGAATACATATCCAATATCATGACGCGAGCATTCCGTTCGGAACACATCGGGTTCTATGGTGGAACGGAGACTGGATCGAGGCAACAACAGATAAGCCATTTACCTCGATTGGTGTGCAATTTTGGGGCTCAGCCTATCTTGGATGGGCACGTGTTCTTTTTGATGGCACAGAAGTTTGGCGCGGACTCACCACATCACTTGGCAAGAAGCATGCCTATTTCGGAGGCTATATCGAGATTACAGATTTTGAACCAGGGACTCATACGATTCGAGTTGAGAACCTGGGATTTGATTATCACCCGGTAAAAGTCGCGGCATTTGGATTCAGCAATCACCTGGTTCAGCCCAAGTCTCCATAAATGTATAATATTCAATAATTCCAATCTATAAAACATTGAAGAGGAGTCTGCTCATGTACACAACGGATATGTATGAAGGGATATTCTCAGAAACGGTCACAATGACAGGCGCGAACGGTGACTTGATCAATGCCTATCTTGCGCGTCCGCTCGGACCCGGTCCGTTTCCCGCGATGGTGCTGGCACATCACATGCCGGGCTGGGATGAATGGTATCGCGAGGTCACATATAAGTTTGCCCATCACGGATACGTGACCATCTCACCCAATCTGTATTTCCGTGCAGGGCATGGCACACCCGAAGATGTCTCCGCGAAGGTCCGCGCGGACGGTGGCATTCCAGATGATCAGGCTGTAGGCGACCTTGCTGGCGGGATGAAATACGTGCGTGCATTGCCTTATTCCAACGGCAAAGTAGGTGTATTCGGAACCTGCTCAGGCGGAAGACATGCCTATCTCGCGGCTTGCCGCGCGCCCGGCTTTGATGCCGTTGTGGATTGCTGGGGTGGACGCGTCGTAATGGCGCCAGATCAGTTGAATTCCAATTTTCCGGTCTCACCGCTCGATTACACCAAAGACCTTCCCTGCCCCATCTTAGGTATATTCGGCAATGATGACCAGAATCCCACAGCCGAACAGGTTAATCAACATGAGGCAGAACTGAAGAAGCACAACAAGAATTATGAATTCCATCGGTATGACGGTGCCGGTCATGGGTTCTTTTATTATCATAGTCCTGCATACCGCCAGCAACAGGCGGTAGATGGCTGGCAAAAGGTCTTTGCGTTTCTTGAAAAAAATCTAGTTTGAGACCCTAAAGGTTTTGTAACTCACTCACATAGTAAAGAAGGGGCAAAACCTTTAGGGTCTGAGAGGAGTATTTAGATGTGTACAATGATTGTTGAAAAAGTAAAAGTCGATGGCAGTGGAAAGGGCACCAGCGGATGGTTCAAACTTGAACAAGCCAATGTTTCTTACGACCATCCCTTCAATGCCCCAATAGAACACGCGCTCAATATCGATTTTGTGAACGAGTCACAGGGACCCTCTGCTCGTGTTGCTGTTGAACTGAGTGAACAAGCCGCCCGGGATCTGGTAAAAACTATCCTTGATGTTTTAGATCAGGCAGATGCCGGAGGACATCTGGCCCATAAATAAGGTGGAGATTATTTGGTGAGATAATGATTCGATGATAAATCTCCCCACCGGCACAGTCACCTTCCTCTTCACAGATATTGAAGACAGCACCAAGCTGGCACAACAAAGTCCTGACGCTCTGCCTGCTTTGCTGTTGCGGCATCGCGAAATTTTGAATCAAGCGTTTGCAGCAAACCATGGATTCATCTTTCAAGTGGTAGGTGACTCCTTTTCTGTGGCGTTTCACACCGCCACTGATGCACTGTACGCCGCCTTGCAGGCACAGCAATCGTTACATAGTGAACCCTGGATGACTTCACCCATAAAAGTGCGCATGGGGATTCATACCGGTGCAGCGCAATTGGCAAATGACCCAACCATTGAAGGTCCGTACTCCGGATATACCACCCTGGCGCTGACACAGCGCATCATGTCCGCTGCGCATGGCGGTCAAATCCTGCTTTCACAAACTGTGTATGAACTGACGCGTGATGAAATGACAGAGGAGCATCAGTTCATCGATATGGGCGAACATCGGCTCAAATCCATGCTTCGGCCCGAACACCTATATCAATTGAATGCTCCTGGTTTGCCATCCACGTTTCCTCCGCTCAAAACTCTTGAATCTTCTGCTCATAACCTTCCCCTACAACTCACATCCTTTATTGGTCGAGAAAAAGAAATTGCCGAAATTAAAAATCTGCTTCATTCCGCGCGCCTTGTCACTCTGACGGGTTCAGGTGGCACGGGCAAAACCCGCCTTTCGCAGGAGATTGGCGCGCAGGAACTCATAGACTTCCCGCATGGCGTGTGGATCGTAGAACTTGCACCACTCACAGAGCCGGTGCAAGTCATTCCGGCGCTGGCTCAAGTCTTTGGGCTGCAGGAATTGCCTTTTAATCCCCTGAAGAATCTTGTTACGGATTATCTGCGCGACAAAAAGATATTGCTAATATTCGATAATTGTGAGCATCTTATTGAAGCCTGCGCGCGCCTCGTCGATGAGTTGCTCCATCAGTGTGCGGGTCTCAAAATCCTCTCTAGCAGCCGCGAGGCGTTGGGTATTGCGGGCGAAGTATCTTATCACGTTCCTTCTCTTGCAGATTCAGAGTCGACTCAACTGTTTGTGGATCGCGCCCGCGCTGCGAATTCCAATTTTCGTTTGACGGAGACAAACGCTTCATCCATCGCCCAAATCTGCTCCCGTCTCGATGGGATTCCGCTGGCAATAGAGTTAGGCGCAGCGCGCGTCAAATTGCTTTCCCCTGAACAAATCGCGGCGCGGCTTGATGACCGCTTCCGTCTGCTTGTGGGAGGGAGTCGTACCGCGTTGCCACGTCAGCAAACCCTGCGCGCGTTGATCGATTGGAGTTATGACCTGCTCTCAGAGGAAGAGAAACGCCTCCTGCAATTCGCAGCGGTCTTCGTTGGCGGCTGGACACTGGATGCGCTGGAAGCTGTCGCCGACGATCTCAACACAATCGAGCATTTGGAGCAGCTCGTCAACAAATCGCTGGTGGTAACGGAAGAACGTGAAACGGAGATGCGCTACTTCATGCTCGAGACGATTCGCCAATACGCAAGAGAAAAGCTTTTCGAAGCGAAGCAATCGTCGCTTGCGCGAGACCGGCATTTCGTCTATTTCAATCAACTTTCAGAAATATGGTGGGACACGTTCCGCTCATCGAATATTCTGCCTATCCTCAGCAGGATAGATGAAGAAATTGAAAATGTCCGCGCCGCGTTGGAATGGGGGTCGGAACATCATGCTGAAGAGAACGTCCGCCTGGCCGCAAACTTTTGCGTCACATCTGCCATGTTGAGTATGCCTGCAGAAGGAGTTGGGATCTTGATGGCAGCTACTGAGCGCGCTAGATCCCTGCCGCCTGCCGCAGGTGGAGATGCTGATCTTTATCGTAAGAAGTTATTTGCCAGGGCATTGTTTGTACAAGGTATGGTTGGGCTAGGAGTGGGCAACATACCCATCGTTGTCGCAGCGCTTCAGGAAGCCATCGCCATCTCGCGTGCGATCGGTGATAAACAGATGCTGGGCAGTAGTCTGTCAACGTATTACACTGCCTCCACCTTTATCGATTTGCCGGGGGCCGAAGAAGCCGCGCAGGAAGCGCTGAAGATATTTACGGAGGAAGTCAATGACAGTTTTGGGTTGGGCATGGCTCAGCTGAACATGGCAAGGCTTTATGCACACAGGGGCAATGAAACCGAAAAGGAAAGATATATTGGACAACTGAGAGCGCTGGTGAGTGAAATGCCCAATTCATTTCAGGTGAGCATGTTCCTTTTGGGCTTGGGCATGGATGAGCGCATGCGCGGCAACTATGATTCGGCAAGAAAAATCTTTGAACAAGGAAGAGAGGCATTCAGCCAAATCCACAGCAAATATTTTGTAATGGTCATGAGCAGCGAACAGGGTCACGTCGAACGCCAAAAAGGGAATGTGACGCAAGCCAGATTGATTTATCGAGAGACGATTAAGGGCTGGCAGGACCTGGGCAATCGCGCCGCCATAGCGCATCAGTTGGAATGTTTTGGATTTCTCGCTGTAGCAGAGGAGGAACCACAAGCTGCTGTAAAACTATTCGGCGCGGCGGAGGCCTTGCGCGACAAAATCCAGGCACCAATGACAGATTATGAACGCGTTGAATATGATCAGGCCGGTGTGCACGTGCGTTCATTGCTACCTGAACCAGAATTCAGTTCGCTATGGGTAGAGGGACAATCCATGACAATGGAACAGGCGATAGAGTTTGCACTATCACTCTAAGGCATCAAACTTATGATAAAAGCCTCTTGAATTATCAATAGAATTATGGCCACTCAAAAATTCAATCTACGAGAACTACAACCATCCGACAGTCCAGCGCTTGTAAAGCTCATCACAGAATTTGGCGGCGACCTGACAACACACTTTCAGGTAGACCCCTACAGCGCCATCACTTCGGGAACTGAATTCCGCACACGTGGCGTCGTTGTGGAATGTGAGGACTATGACGGGCTGGTTGGGATGGGTACTGTCCGTTTTAGCACAGTTCGGTTTAACGATGAGGTGTTACCACTCGCATTTCTGGATGGTCTCAAAGTGAAAGAGGAATTTCGTGGCAAGGGACTTGGATATCAAATTGCTAATTGGCGCGTTCAAAAGGCGCGGGAAGAATACGGAGAGCAATGTGTGATTAGCACAGGTATGCTGCATGACAATCACGCTTCGCACGCGGTAGCCAGTAAATGGTGCCGTGAGTTTGCCGAGTCGGCCATCGATGTGCGCTTCGTACCCACGCTGACACGCAAACCCAAATCATTTGCCGATGTAGACGTCCGTAAAATTAATTCTGCTGAATATGAAGAATTTGCCCTTAAGCAAAACACCTTTTACAGGCAGTACAATCTTTACCCTCCGAGCAGCCCGGATTCTATTATCCACGCGCTTGATGTTTCCGTGGAAGGGCAGAAGCCCTATCGCTATTATGCAGCAGTTGACTCTCATGGAAATCTATTGGCTGGAGCGCAAACCTGGGCGCGCGGGCTATTGAAATCGGATACGGTAAACAATCCTCCAAGACTGCTGCGCCTGTTGAACAAAATGGTGCATCTGCTTCCACCAGATTTCACCCTGCGCGATGTTGCGGTCAACGGGCTTTGGTATGAGTCGGGTCAGATAAAAATCGCGCAATATTTATGGGAGATGCTCCGCTGGGAATGCAGGGATCAAGGTACAATTCTTACTGCTGCGTTTGACTCTCGCGACCCTGCCTTGAATGTGGTAACCCTCAGACCCTGGAACCAACCACGACCCAAAATCACTCTAGCAATTCATAGCCCCACACCACTCCAACGCGATAGATTATTATTTGCCAGCGGACGGGTATAACAGGAACCGGGGGTCATCTGTAATAAAAGGACTTCTCATGACAAGGATAACCTGGTGGCTCCGGATCGTGGGTCTCTTTTATCTGGTCCTCGCGCTAACAAGCCTGAGAGTCTTATTTTTTGACCCGCAAATGTTTGGCACAATGAATCCGTTCGCAGGGAATGCGATCGCTCTCAAGGCGTTTTCGGATGCATGGCTCATCTTTGTGCTTGAGATGGGAGTGTTGGGAATTATCATGCTTTACTATGCACGCGACTCTGTACACAACAAAATCCTTGTGCTGACCGTTTCCATCCTTGAACTGATTCGCGGCGCTGGCGGTGACTTGGTGTGGATGTTAAGGGGTTGGCCCACCACGAATTACATCCCGTTTTTGATCCTGCATTTGATCATTGCTGGGACGGGGTTCTTGTTTCTGCGACAGGAATCATGACAGTGGAGCAGGTGATTGAATACATAGTAAATGAAAAACACGAATAACCTCCCCTCCGGCACGGTTACCTTCCTCTTCACCGATATCGAAGGCAGCACCAAACTGGCCCAGCAATATCCTGACGCCATGCCGGTCCTTCTCGCGCGCCATCATGAAATTTTGAGACAAGTCATTCAAGCACAACACGGATATGTCTTTCAGAACGATGGTGACTCACTGGCAGTGGCGTTTCATTCTCCAATGGATGCTTTGAATGCAGCCTCAAATGCACAACAACTGCTCCAACAAGAGTCATGGTCACCCGCACCCATCAAAGTGCGCATGGGCATTCACACTGGCGCGGCAAAACTTAATGACACATCCGCGCCTACGATTTACACAGGCTATGCCACACTGGCTACAACTCAACGTGTTATGTCCGCAGGGCATGGTGGGCAGGTTTTAATTTCAGGAGCAACGCGTGAACTGGTCCGCGATTCACTTCCAACAAACACCAAACTAATCGATTTGGGTGAGAAGCGTCTCAAAGATTTACTGCGCCCCGAACGCTTGTATCAACTCAACTTATCGGGGCTTGCCGCATCCTTCCCACCGCTAAAGACCCTTGACTCGTTCCCCAATAATCTGCCAACACAACTCACGTCATTCATCGGACGTGAAAATGAAATTGCCGAAATCAAACATGAATTGAATGAACATCGTCTTGTCACCTTGACCGGCTCTGGCGGTACGGGCAAGACACGCCTCTCGCTGTATGTGGCGGCGGATCTGCTCGAGAAGTTTGATCATGGTGTCTGGTTTATCGAACTCGCGCCGCTGGCTGATCCTGATCTGATCCCACAAACCATTCTCTCAGCGATTGGCATCGTTGAGCAACCGGGCAAGATGGCCCTAGATGTATTAAAAGAATATCTGCATGAAAAGCAGGCATTGATCGTTCTCGATAATTGTGAGCATCTTGTCTCTGCCAGCGCACAAGTAGTAAACACTTTGCTCAATGCCGCGCCCGAACTCAAGGTCCTGGCTTCGAGCCGGGAAGCGCTCGGCGTGAAAGGCGAAGCCTCGTATCCCGTCCCATCGCTTTCCTTGCCCGATCCAAAACACCCTCCTACGATCGAACAACTCTCACAATATGAAGCGGTGCGACTCTTCATTGATCGCGCTCTGCTAGTCGCTCCGCACTTTGTGGTGGACAAAGACAATGCACCCTTCATCGCCCAGGTCTGTTACCGCCTCGACGGTATTCCCCTGGCGATAGAACTTGCCGCAGCGCGCAGTAAAATGCTTTCCATTCAACAGATCTTGAGGCGCCTCGACGACCGCTTCCGTTTGTTGACCGGTGGCGCACGAACAGCCTTACCGCGTCAACAAACTTTGCGTGCGCTGATCGATTGGAGTTATGACCTTCTCACCGAGAACGAGCGATTGCTTCTGCAACGACTCTCCGTCTTCGCAGGCGGTTGGACTCTCGAAGCAGCGGAAGAAGTCTGCACAGGAGATGGTATCGAATCCTTTGATGTGCTGGATTTGCTCAGCCAACTTGTCAACAAGTCATTGGTTGTTGTCATTGAACAATCCCAGAGTGGGGAGACGCGCTACCGAATGTTGGAAACCATTCGCCAGTATGCGCGCGAAAAATTATTTGAAGTAGGCAGCAGTGAAGTTATTCGCGATAAGCATCTGGCTTATTTCGTGAAACTTGTGAAACAAGCCGAGCCGGAACTGTATCGTGCAAATCAATTGAAATGGTTGAATCGTTTGGATGATGAGCTCGATAACTTTCGTATGGCTTGGGAATGGGCACTTACCAATGACGTTGAATCAGGATTACGAATATTTGCCACCCCCTGGCGGTTTTGGCTGGCACGCGGTTACTTTCAAGGGCTGGGTGAAAGGGCGGCAAAACTTTTGGAACGCTACCCTAT
>DAINRK010000173.1:0-8599 GCA_036741855.1 Anaerolineales bacterium | reverse complement strand
CGCTCCTCACAACGACATTCGTTCCCTGTTTTATGTACTCAAATCGTCTGCGCGTTCGGGTCGAGCGGCAACTTGATCGGCTGTCCCCCGGCCTGCGACGACATACGTAAGGCTAAAATCAGTTCCTGGTCCAGCCGACCCTGATGAGGCCCATACGTAGGTTCGGTCCCATTGCGGATAGCCTCGACCAGCGAAAGCAGACAGCCCGCCACACCGATTTCATCGTCATGCCATTGGGCGCCATGTCCCTGCACAGCAGGGCAGAATGGGTTGTCCCATTGCACTATTGGCAGATTGGGGTCGCCGGTATGAGCCACCAGAGCCACTAACGCTCCGCCATCGATGCGTTCCCAGCGGCGCTCGATGGTGATAAAGTGCGGAGCTTCTCCACCTGGGCTGATCAGCGAGAGACGCTCATCGACATCCAGTCCCACACCAACCGTGATGCCCATTCCTTTTTCTGCCAGGAAGCGACTGCTGCGCCACCAGCGCAAGGCTGAGTCATACCCAACATCCGTCCAGTGGAAGATGCCAACCTGACCACCCTCGAATTCGATGATGCCATGTTCCTGGGTTTCCGTGCGCGCCCCGCGCGTTTGAGCCAGGCGAGACCAATGAGATGCTAAATCATATTTCCGCATTGTGCCAGTCACCTGCAGGGGTTTGGCATCAAACCCCAGATATGAGCGCAGCACGCTGACACCGTGATAGCCGTGCCCGGCGAAATCATTGAAAGAAGTGTGGACGCGGCCAAATAACCCGGATGCGATGAGTTTCAGCTTGATTTGCTCCAGAGGGCGGCGATGAAACTGTTCGGCGATTTCGATTTTCAGTCCTCGTTCCTCCGCCGCCGCGATGATGGCATCTGCCTCGCTCAGTTTGTGCGCGATAGGTGTTTCCAGTAACACATGCAGCCCCGCCTGCACCGCCATCAACCCGACTTTTCCATTGGCATGATAGTTGACGCTCACGATGCCGATTTCGGGCGCGGTCTCACGCACAAGTTTATCTATCTCAGTATAGGCGGGCACACTTAGACTCTTGCCTAATCGTTCAACTGAATCCGTGTGGCGACCCCATACCGAAACCAGTTCAACTTCATCTGGCAGGGACCTGATGAGCGGACCGTATAAATAATCGGAACGTTTGGCGGTGCCGATGATGGCGATGCGCAGGGGACGTTTGTTCATGGTCATTTCCTTCTACGGTGAATTGTCATCGGTCATGCGAAAATCCAGGCTGGCCGGCAACGGAAATTGTTGGCGCGCCTGTGAAATCAACTCCGGTGTTATGGGGCGGTTTTCCCGTCTGCTCAAGCGCTGCACACTGTATTCCAGCCACAGTTGAGAAAGAGACAACTCGCCCTCACGAATATCTTCGATGACTGGCAGGTTCTCAATGATTTCCCCAGCCTGCTCAATTTGCCCCAGCGCGAGCCTTGCCCTGGCTTCGAGCAAGCGCATACGTCCGCGGGAACGAATAGAATCAGAAAAGCATGGCAATAGTTCGATCCATTTTTGAGGATGATTTGCTTCGATCAATACCTTCCCGCATTCAATCGCGAGCTCGGGCAGGTCAGGCGCCAGGTGGACCGCCTCGAGATAATGTTCAACGGCCGTATCCATTTGATGAACTGCTAACGCCAGCATACCGAGGTTTCGCAAAGCCCAGGGATTGCGTTTGAGCACCAGAGATTGCGACCAGATCTTTTCGGCGCCAACGATATCGCCAGTGTAATGTCTCATCAAGCCCAGGTGCAGATAGGCCAGCCAATTGGGGCTGGTTTCAACGGCTTTTTCAAGCAACGCTTTCCATTCCAATTGCACCATGAATCTGCCTGCTGCAGGGGCGTCAGTCTCAGGAAACTTTCCTGTTTCTAACAATTCCAGCCAGGTCGATTGCGCATCGCCCAGCGATCCTTCGTCAAACTGTAACCCCGCGCTGGCGAAAGGCGACTCACCCATTCTCTCGCGTCGCAGGCGTTCCAAAGCTCCCCATCCAGAGCCATGTTGGATCATTTCAGCTGGTGGCTTGTTCGCAAACGCTTTGCTTTGAAGGAGTTCCGCCTCCAGTTTTGACCTGGGGATTAATTCCTGAAGCGCGACCTCCACCGCGCCGATGGCTCGCTTCCAATCTGGACCGTGAACCTGGTCGGCGTTGGCCTCAAGCAGGCCATACGCTTCGAGCCATTCCCATTCCGTGTTAGCCGGCATGGGAAGGTGTTCCAATTGTGTGCGCGCCAACCCGGCTTGAATTTCAAGATAGGACTGCCCCGGTAACGAAAGAAACTCCTGCCATTTCCTCCCGCCTCGTCCCATACCCCAGACAAATAATTTTCGTCCCTTCAAGCGCTGAGTGGAAACTTGCACCAATCCCGTACCGTTGCCATCCAGCGCGGCAATCCAGGGTCTACGACCATCATCGGGAATGTGAAAAAAGAAGTCCGCGGCGCGCGCGACTCGGGTGGGATATGTGTAATCCAGCCCCGCGTGTTCTGGAACCGGAATCACATCCAGATGATCGTATGTATAACGGTACGCTGATTCAGCTGGGACGATGACGCGCGTATCGGGTGTCTCTGGCACCGCCATATTTGACCACCAGTACATGGGAATTTCCCGCGCATGTGGATTCTGAATACAGACCCGCAGGAACAAAACGGGGGAATCGTCGGGGAGCCAGGCATCGATCTGGTATGTGACCTGGCGAATACGTTCCCACTCATACATGCGCAGAACCGGGGTTCCATCCAGTCCATCTACGCGGGCGGCAAATAATGGCGCGCAAGTAAAGGGGCTGTGCCCGATGGTGCCAATGTTCCATTCGACTCCGCCGCTGAACCAGGCATTCCTCAATCCCAGATTGGCAGGTTGAAAAACCGGGTTGACGAAGAGCAATTCCCGTCCGGAAGGTTTGTGGTAAAGCGACCATAATCGTCCGCCCAGCTCTAGCAAAAAGGTTGCTCTTAAAACATCATTTTCCAAAACCGCCGCGCGGAAATCGCGCGACTGGCGTTCCCGGTTATAACCATCCTGCATGGCATAGGGCAGGATGTTCGGCAGGTGACCGTACGTCATATTTTGGCGAATCTCATCTGGTATTGCCGGATCAACACTTTGAGCAATATGCAATTCCTGATTGCTCAAAAGAGGCGGCAAAGGATTTTCTGAACCAAGTTCCGCTGATAGCATCGACCAGGTTTTGATTTTCAATTCACTCATATTACTTGTTCCGACGAACGGACATGATTACCTAGTATCGAGCCTGGGACATGGCTACTCCCTAGATTGATAAAGCTTTCCCCACGGGCAGAATAGCAACACCCTCGGTGCCTGACAATCTTTCGAGCAGACCTTCCAGATATTCTGTTCGAATAGGTCCCCAGCCTTCCTCATCAAGTCCGTGTGTGTTGTAGATCAACCAGCCAGAAGGCTGCGCGAACAACCTGTCGATTTGTTCATCAAGGTGCCACTCACAATTTTCGGGACCATATGCAGCTGTCGTCAACCTGACCTGGCCGCGGTGGGGCAGAGGGTTAATGGCATCGCCACCAGTACGAAAGGCTTTGACAACGCTGGGCAGCCAGGCTTCTATTTCAGGCGTCGAGGCGTTGTAGGCAAAGTTGTAAACCGCTTCCTGTGCTTGAAAGTTTTCCAACTCCTGTGTGAATATTTCCAGGCAGCGCGTGATAGAGCGTTGCGCATCTGACAGCGGCATTTTCGCCAGGTTATGATGGATCAATCCATGTGGCATGATCTCGTGCCCACGTGCTTGTAATTCGTTCCATAATTTGAAACTGCCCTTCGGCCAGTTGTGGTATGGATCGTCAACCTTTTCACCATCCACCTCCTCCCGAGCCAGTACATTGAAGCAAGCGGAAAGATCAAACTTCTCGTAGATGTCAGCAATCTGGAGATTGGATTTCTCGAAACCATCATCAAAACTCAAGCTGACGATATACATGGATATCTGTCCTTTCAAGGTATCTGCTTATCTTCGTTTTCAACGGGAAGGAATTCGGTGGAATTCGCTGAAGAACTTTCATGAATCGTTGCGCCAAGAGTATCTGCCATTTGGTAGTAATACAGAATACGGCGCTGCCTGTTGATTATTTTCATGGCCCAAAATCTTGAGCGGGGAGGAATGAATTGATTATAGTATCATTCGTGATGAGATGAATCAGGAAACTTATCGAAGCACTTTGCTCCCTGCGCCGTCCTCGGCGCAGGATTTACCAGGGATGCGCCGCCGGTACTGCTATGCGGCATCTTCGAGACGGCGGCTCGAGCATATTTTATGAACCCTATCATAAGATTTATTAACCGCATCTTTGGGATCCTCGCGGCCATTCCCTATCGTTTGATTGCCCACTGGGAACTGTCGTTAGTAAACCGAAACCCGCAAGGAGGATTCCAATGCGTCCGCTCGAAATAATAATTCTGCTGCTGAACCTGGTTGCCTTGTTGATGGTGTACATCCCTTTACATCCTCCATTTCGTTGGGCCAAGTTCTTACCCGCCGGGATCGTCGTCATCACGCTTGTACATTTGATTGTGGAAGGATATCGCTGGCAGATGATGCCTGCTTACATCCTGACCGCCGCGCTGTTCTTGCTCACTTTGCCGAGTCTGTTGAAAAACACGAACCCGGCTCCGGCGCGCGGGGCTCTGGCGTTCCTCACCGGCGGGTTTGGATTTCTATGGTTGCTGATCGCCGGCGCCCTGCCAATCATACTTCCGGTCCTACGTCTTCCGACGCGGCCCGGCCCCTATGCGGTCAGTTCCGTCTTATACGATTGGACGGACACGAGGCGAGCCGAAACTTATTCGTCCGATCCGAAGCGATGAGGCGCGAGTCTGCGCGTTTTCAGGCGGTTTTCGTGGCTTCGAGTTGGTTCCGTCAAAATGGCGTTCTCTCGTCCCGCCCACCAGTGCCCTGCAGGGGCATAACGCCAGCCGTTAGGCGCCTAAACCATCGGAGTAACATTGATCACAACTATTGAAGAACTCTCGCTGAATGCCTGGCCATCTCTGCAAACGATGCTGTACGATGGTTGGGTTATCCGTTTTGCCAATGGGTACACTAAGCGGGCAAATTCTGTCAATCCACTGTATTCTTCCAATATCTATATAGATGAAAAAATCCACTTCTGTGAAGAAGTTTATCAAAAGAGGAATTTACCCACAGTTTTTAAAATGACCTCTGTTGTTTCCCCTGACAATTTGGATGAAAAATTACATGCAAATGGTTATCAAATTGATTCTCCTACGAGCGTTCAAACGATCAATTTGAGTGCTGTGAATTTGCAAGGAACATGTAGAGCAGACTTCCAAGACGATCCGTCCAATGCATGGCTAGAGAATTTTTGCGGAATGGGCGCTGTTCCAACGACACACACAAAGACGCTGCAAAAGATACTTATGAATATTATCCCGAGCCACTGTTTTGTATCGATCAAATCGGAGGGTAGAATAGTTGCTTGCGGTTTAGGGGTGCTACAATCTGGCTATGTAGGTCTATTCGATATCGTCACCGACAAAGATTTTCGCAACCGTGGTTATGGACAACAAGTCGTGAAGTGCATTTTAGATTGGGGCAAGCACAACAAGGCGCAAACCGGTTATTTACAGGTTATGCTTAATAACATACCTGCGCTTCATTTGTATTCCAAAATTGGTTTTGTGGAGCAATACCAATATTGGTACCGAATTAAATCCTAACGGCGGCCAACAATGCATGCACCAGACGGCTGGGACTCTGCGCGTTTTTTGGGCATTACTCGGAGCTTTAGCAGTTCCCGTTTCCGAACTTTATTCTCCCCAGCCGTGCCCCGCAGGGGTATAACGCGAGCCGATAGCTGCGGCTATGTGTACAAAACGAGAACATTCTATATGGCACCTAAAGAATATTCTAAACGCCTCGGTAACATTTCTGATCAGCAATTACAGATGGCTCTCCATAGATTTGATTTGGGGGATTTGATCCATGCTGAACCAATTTCATTCGGATTATTCGGGCAAAATCTATTCGTTACGAGTACAAAAGGCGAGTTGGTCTTACGTGGCGTTCCCCATTACGATTGGCAATTTCCAACAGAAAAATTCTTTATTGAACAACTACATGCGGTGACCAAAGCGCCTGTGCCTTATCCATATTTATATGAGACATCAACAGATATTTTTGGCTGGAGCTTTGTCTTAATGCCTAGAATGCGTGGATTGCAAATCGCAGATAATAAAATAGTTTCAAGTCTTACCTGGCAAGATAGGCAAGGTATCGCCCGCGCACTGGCAAAAATGCTCGCGGAAGTGCAAACGCTTTCTTGGGATTACGCAGGAAAATATGACTCAACCACTGGAAAAGTTCAGCCCTTGGAGCAAGACTATCGTGAATGGATCGTCAAGCGTATTCGTGAACTCCTCACGATAGCACAGAATGCTAACGGCAATACACCCATCTCTGATTTAGAATGGGCAGAAAGCATTATTGCTAATGCAGCTCACGTATTACATATCCCTTATCAACCCTGCATCGTATTAGAAGATTACAAAGAGGCTAATACCGTTGTCGAGCGCACCGAAGATGGTTGGCGCGTGAGTGGAATATTTGACTTAATGACCGCACACTTTGGAGATGGCGAAGCAGATCTTTCTAGGCAAGTCGGTACCTATTTGCGAGAAAATCCCTCCCTGGCGGATGAATTTGTGCAAACATACATTCAAGGTAAGCCTATCCAGTTTGGTTTTATCGAACGGCAAAAACTCTATATGCTATACGACAGCATAGTTATTTGGGCATTTTGGCAAGAGCATGCAGGCGGATTGCCAGAAGATAAAACACTAACGTTTGAGCAATGGGCAACTCCGTTTATTACCTATTGGGAAAAATTCAAGAATACGCAAACATAGAATGCAGATAACACAGCCTGCACCCGAACCCCGCCAACCCGACACAGAAATATTGGAGACATCATGAACGATTCATTCACGTTAGCTTCTGTTCCAGAAATCCTTACCTGGAAGAATCAGCCTGCACAAAGCACGAACGATACCCAACAACAGCTCAGCATTACGACAGGCCCTCAGACAGATTGGTTCACGGAGCCCGCTGGGAAACATGTCAAAGATAATGCACCTATCGCCCTATTTGTGCCGCCAGACTCTACCTTTAGCCTCCAGGCCAAAGTCACAGTAGAGTTTGCTGCCATGTATGATGCCGGTACATTATTTGTTTATGTGCATGATACTCTCTGGGCCAAGTTATGTTTTGAATACTCACCTCAGCAACAACCCATGATCGTTTCCGTGGTCACGCGCGGTGTCTCCGATGACTGCAATTCAGTTAGCGTTGGGGATCGTTCTGCTTATTTACGCATCTATCGGCAAGGTGATGTTTTGGCTTTTCACTATTCCCTGGATGGTCATTATTGGCATTTCGTCCGTTACTTCTCGTTGGGGATTTTGGAGCAACTGCGTGTCGGGTTTTCAGCCCAATCTCCGATGGGTCAAGGGTGTCGATCGGTCTTTTCAGAAATTCGATATACATCCAGCGCGTTATCTGATCTACGAAATGGAGAGTAAGGTGCAATCTAACAAAACGTGCAGTGGACAGGTGGGTACGGTGTGGTAATGGTTTTCATGGATATATGAATTGGGTGGTGTTCTCTTTGTCTGCTGCCAGGTGGAATTCGAACCTTCGATGCTGCTGTGCGATTCTGGGAATCACAAGTTCGTAATTTCCATGGAAGCCTCGGAAGGTGAGCTCCCCGTTTTCGTCGGTGCGGGCAGTGAAGGGCTGGGTCAGCCATTCGCCCTTGATGAGCTGCTTGAGCCGCTCGAAAACCGGTTTGGGACGATATTCCTCATTGATCAAGCCGCCGTCTTTGATCCAACTCTGCCGGTCAGAGAGCCCCCAATAATTGATCGAGACGACGGCCGGATGACCGAAGCATTGCCGGTAGATTTGCTCTACAAAATCAGCCTGCGCCTGCGGCGACCACATCCCTTCGCGGAAACCGCCCTCGATCTCCTGTTCCCACGATGGCTGATGCAATTCGGTAATGTGAATGGGTATGTCCAGGCCCTGATACATCTCCAGCGTGTCCCACATTTCATGCGGCCACAGCCAATGATTGAGCGGATGCACTTGCAGCCCCAATCCGGAAACCGGAACCTCCCGGGTTTTTAACTCGACGATCAAATCATAGAAACGTTGGCGGATGTTAGGGTCATATTCCTGGTTGTAGTCGTTGACGATGAGTGTGGCCTGCGGATTGGCCGCATACGCCCAGCGGAAACTGTCCTCCACCCAGTCGGCGGCCTCGGGGATGGGGATCTCCCGCTTAAAAGCGCCGCTCACCTCGATGCCGCGCCACAGGTCCACTTCATGGTAGCGCCCTCTAAAATCCGGGTTGGTGCCCTCCGCCCAGGAGATGTGATTGACCGCCTCGTTGGTGACATCCCAAATTCGGATATCCTGCGAAAAGCCTTTAACAAGATCCGTCACCCGCGCTCGGATCAGCGGCTCAATGGTTCCCTCAGGCATGTCGTATAGCCACTCCGGTATGCCAGCCGTGTAAGGCCAGACCAGTGGATGTCCT
>DAINRK010000172.1:0-8602 GCA_036741855.1 Anaerolineales bacterium | reverse complement strand
TGCCATGTGGCGCATTAAAACAACAGAAGAATTTGCATCTCAGTACAGTAAAGGCGATATTAATAATATAGATGTATATAACCATGTGATCGACCTGATTTCTAGGCTGCTCAATTAGAAATGAAGTTTTACCTTGGGACGTTTTTTTAAGCTGGAAAACCACACCTAAACTTTTGGCTATTACGTATTTCCTAACTGGAGAATCAATACTTTTCTCATTTTTAAATGTATCCCGGTCTATATCCGTCATTTATATCCGGGTATATAAACATCAACTTGCCTTCATGTTATGCTGTATGTGTGACCATTTAATTTCGTGAATCTTAGTAGAGGTGTTTTTGTGCCGAAAAGGAAGAAAAAGAATAAACCAGAGGCGAGTGCGAAACAGTCTGAACGAAACGAACCCATTGATCCCTATACCGGGGAAGTGGAACCTCCGGCGGAGGGCGCCTACAAGGTGACTGAAATTGTGTCTCGTGATCCTGGGAATCGAGAAGGCGAAAACTATTTACTTAAAGAGGAGGATTCACTTGATAAACTCGCACTCGACGCAGATGCAGACGCCATCAACGACAGCATCACGACATATACGGATGACGAAGACATCAAAGACGAATTTGAAGATAGACAAGGTCTTGCCGCTGGCGGACGCCAAAAACTGGAAGAGAAACTGAATGAATATCATTCGCTGGATCCATCGCTATCGGCCGGAGATGTGGATGCTGCCTGGGAAGACAGTATCGTTGCGGGCGAAGAGAGTGTGGGAGGTTCTGCTCCCACTCCAGACCAGGATAATGTAGATGAAATCGGAGAGGCAGCGGGAGTTACGTACCAAGATGATGAACCCCTTAACAGTGATAAGAAAATTCTTGGACGCGACCGGGGTCGCTGGGAATTAAACCCAGCCTCCACGGACGATCAGGATGAGGACACGGACGAAGAATAAGCTTCTTTAGGAAATCAAGATCAGATTAAACGATACAGGGTTCGCTGAAATCGCGAACCCTGTATTCAATGATCATACTTTTTGTGCGCTGGAGAGGACTTGAACCTCCACGCCTTGCGGCACATGGCCCTCAACCATGCCTGTCTGCCAATTCCAGCACCAGCGCTTGAGCACGGCGTATTATAATCTGCTTGCTTTGCTTGTCAAGCAAACCAGTAGTAACGGCTTACGCACCGCGGGCTGCGCGAAGTCGTTACTACCTTTCTGAGGAGAACTCATGACCCGAATCGTTGTGGATGCCATGGGCAGTGACAACTATCCAATTCCTGACGTGGAAGGCGCGGTGATGGCCGCGCGCGAATATGGAGTGGAAATCATACTTATTGGCGACACTTCAAAGATTCAGGCAATACTTGATTCCGCGAGCGGAGCGAATTCCGGGACTCTTCCTATTCGCGTGATCCATGCACCTGAGATGTTGACAATGCACGATAAAGGGGAAGATCTTGTCATGAAAGCACGTCACAAGGAAGCTCAGAATTCCATGGCGGTCGGTCTTGACCTCGTCAAAAATGGCGAAGCGGACGCGTTCGTCACTGCAGGCAACACCGGCGCGGCGATGGTGACTTCGTTGTTTCGACTAGGTCGCATCCGCGGCGTGGATCGCCCAGCACTGGCAGGTCCCTTCCCAACTGCAACAGGGATTTGCAGTGTGGTGGATATTGGCGCCAACCCCGATTGCAAGCCTGAGAACCTTTTGCAATTTGCTATTATGGGTAGCGTGTTTGCTGAGAGAGTGCGACGTGTGAACAACCCCAGAGTCGGATTGATCTCGAACGGCGAGGAGGCGGGGAAAGGAAGCGAATTGGTTAAAGGAGCATATCCGCTTCTTGAAAAAGCGGACATCAATTTCATCGGAAATGTAGAAGGCAAGGAAATTTTCAATGGACACGCCGATGTGGCCGTGACTGATGGCTTTACCGGAAATGTGTTCTTGAAATCGACAGAAGCCGTTGCGAAATTATTGATCGAAAAGATTCGCGAATCAATCCGCGGCGGAGGTCCACTGGCGATCGTTGGCGGAGCGCTCATCCGCCCGGCGATGGGAAAGGTGCGCAAACTGCTCGATCCCAGTGAAGAAGGGGCGGCTCCCCTGCTCGGCGTAAATGGACTGGTCTTTATCGGTCATGGCCGCTCGGACGCGCTCGCCATGAAGAACGCAGTGCGCGTTGCCAAGCATGCAGCAGAAGCAAAAGTGTTGGATGCAATCAAACTGGCAATTGAAGAGAGTTTGAAGAAATAATTAATGCAGCTATAGCCGCCGTCCTTTGCGAAGCATCCCTGTGGGACGGCGGCATTTCATTCACCTGCGCCGTCCTCGGCGCAGAGAGCATGATAGGAAATCATGAAAATCATCAAAAACGAACAACGCATCAAACGAAATGCACAGATCGGTAGTTGGATAAGCCTTGCCGCCATGGCAGTGCTTGGCTTGGGTATGTACATCTCGTTCACGAGAACAGAGTTAATTACCCTTTCTCTTACCGCCCTCATCATTGGTTTTACCCTCACGCAAGTAGGTATGTATTTAGGAAATAAATATGGCCGTAGCCCGCGCCCGGACGAAAAATTGGATGCTGGTCTCAAGGGTTTGCCCAATGACTATGTAATGTATCACTATACAACACCCGTTTCACATTTGCTCGTGGGACCGGCCGGAGCTTGGGTAATTCTGCCCTATCACCAGCCCGGACAAGTCACCTTCAAAAAGAATCGCTGGCGACTAAGCGGTGGCGGCTTCCTGCAAAGCTATATGCGCATCTTTGGGCAGGAAGGATTAGGTCGTCCCGATCATGAGATCGAAGGCGAAGTCCATACGCTCAGGAAATATCTATTAAAACAAATGGATGAATCCGATATCCCTGAGATCAATGCATTGATGGTTTTTACCAACGAAGGCGTGGAAATTGATGCTGAGGACGCACCCGTTCCTGTATTGAAATTAAAGCAACTCAAGGAATTCATACGGCAAAAAGTGAAGGGAAAGAAGCTATCTGTTGAGAAGATCAATCATCTAAAGACCTTGCTTGAGTGAATCATAAGAGGCTTTGTCGGGATATTCGATGACGGGTTCTGCCTCCAAACAAACTGTCAACACACACTTTAACATCCGAGAGTCCTTTGCTGCAATGTTCGTATCGCTTATCGGGACACTCATTACTCTCTATCCAAACAATCCCAATAATATGACTCTGCCTTCCCGAGACTCCGGGGTCTTTCTCTATGTGGGCTGGCGATTCTTGAATGGGGCGATCCCTTATAAAGATGTATGGGATCATAAACCACCGTTGATCTATTTTATCGATGCACTGGGATTAATAATCACTCCCCAGTCCTTGTGGGGAGTCTGGTTTCTACAAATCATTTTTATCTTTTTTACACTTCTCATTATCTATAAATTACTTGACCGAGAATTCGGGATCTACGCAGCTCTGGCCGGGATAATAGTATTAGGGTCAGGAATCTTAACCATTATTCAAAAAGGGAATGTGACAGAAGAATATGCGCTGATATTTCAGGGAGCTTGTTTTTGGATGATCAGCAGCGCATGGAAGAAGGACTTTCCCATCAGGTCTTCATACTGGATCGGGGTTTTGGGTGGATTCGCGTTCAACTTTAAGCAGACAACCATTGGTATATGGATTACCTATGGTCTTATTTTGCTGATCATTCGACTTTTCCAACAGAAATCTCCTTTAAGGGATCTTCTGTCTTTACTGGTGGGCTGGTTAATTCCATCCATTTTTTTGGTCGCATACTTGGCAAGTCTGAACGCATTGAGAGATTTTTGGGAACAGGCGTTTCTCTATAATTTTGTCTACATCGGCACACACGAAGGGATCAGAAGATTGATCCCGGTATTCCTGAAAGGATTCTGGAATTTGCAGAATGGCTGGGTTATATATCTGGCTTTCCTTGGCTGGCTGGCAGGACTCGGATATGTGTGGTTTAAGCGAAAAGATTTTTCAGAAATTCATATTTTGATTTTGAGCGCACTTGTTAATTTGCCAATCGAAGTACTACTTATTACAATTTCGGGTCGTTCTATAATCCATTACTACCTTACTCCTTTACCTGTTATGGCAATCCTGGCAGGGACGTTGGTTTATACCATTCCATTCCTGGTTGCAAGAATCCCTCGTATTGATTCACGAAAGATCCAGAGATGGGTGCCGGGAATCGTATTGGTAGTCATCCTGCTTGGACAGGTCGGGCAGATCAAAAATTATCCTGAATATATCCACACTCTAAGGGACAATGACTATGCTCCTGTAATTGATTACGTGGCGAAAAATACCGAAGAAGGTGATCAAGTATTAATCCTTGGCGCTGAAAGCGTTGTCAATTTTCTGACGCGCCGCGAGGCTCCCACTCGCTATGTATATCAATATCCGCTGGCTTTGCTGGGAAGACGCCCCATGTTCGAGGAATATTTCAATCAGATTTTGAAGAACAAACCCGTGTTGATCATTGACACGCGCGGACAACCTCATCTGGATGAAAAGCTATATGTGCCATTACAAAAGCGGTCTCAAATTGTGCGCGATGGCGTGAAATATCTGGGTGAAAACTATCGGCAGGTCGCGCAATTCGATGATTGGTTTGTCTATAGGTTGATTGGGAGTTAATTTTGCTTCAAGCAACATCCTCAGTGCTTAGAGCCTGCCTCCAGAATGACATCACATTTAATTCATGATACACTTGTTCTATGAATTCAATCGTAGCCATAGACATCGAAACGACGGGATTAAACGAAGAACGCGATGCAATTATCGAGATTGGGGCAATAAAGTTCAAAGGACATCGCGTGGAAGATGAGTGGTCATCCCTCATCAACCCCGGCAGACACATTCCAGAATTTATCACCGGACTCACAGGCATCAGCGATGTGGAAGTTCGCAACGCGCCGCGCTTTCGCGACATCACAGGGGAACTCGAAGAATTTGTCGGAAATGCACCTGTTGTTGGACACAGCGTCCGCTTCGACCTGGGATTTTTGCAAAAGCACGGGGGCATCTTGCATTACAACGAAGTGATCGATACGTATGAATTAGCATCCGTATTGATGCCCACGGCGAGCCGGTATAACCTGGCATCTCTTGGAAAACAATTGGGGATTTTATTGCCTGCCACTCACCGAGCCCTTGATGATGCAAAGGTGACGATGGCTGCATTCAATCGGCTGTTTGAGATCGCGCAGGAACTGCCACTTGAGTTGATCGCGGATATTGTCCGTTTGAGCGAGCCGCTGGAATGGGATGCAAATTGGTTCTTCCAGGAAGTGATCCGTGCGCGGGCAAAGGAGGGAGTCAAATCGAAGAGAGTCAAAAAGCAGGATGCAGGTGCGTGGTTCGACGAGTCGAAATTCCCGCCGTTGAATAATCCGGAAAATCCGGTTCCACTCGATGCTGAGGAAATCACCTCGGTTCTTGAATATGGCGGACCGTTCTCGCAATATTTCAATTCCTTCGAACAGAGACCCGAGCAAGTGGATATGCTTCGGGCCGTGACGAACGCGCTTTCCTACGGAAGCCATTTGATGGTCGAAGCGGGAACGGGCGTTGGAAAATCGTTTGCCTATCTTGTGCCTGCGTCATTATTTGCATTGCGTAACAACACGCGCGTGGTCGTCTCAACAAACACCATCAACTTGCAGGATCAATTGATCCAACGTGACCTTCCGAATCTCAGTCAGGCACTCAATCTTGATTTCCGTTTTGCTGTGTTGAAAGGACGCTCGAATTATCTTTGTCCGCGTCGTTTGGAAAATCTCCGTCATTTTGGTCCGCGCAATGCGGATGAGATGCGCGTGCTCGCCAAGGTGATGGTCTGGCAGATTAACAATCAGAGTGGAGATCGAAGCGAGTTGAATCTCGCAGGCCCCACCGAGCGTGAGGTCTGGGTGCGGATGTCAGCCGAGGATGACGCGTGCACGACCGAAACGTGCATTAAGCGCACGGGTGGCGCGTGTCCGTTCCATCGCGCCAAGACTATGTCGCAATCCGCGCATGTGCTGGTTGTCAATCACGCGCTGCTCTTATCGGATGTCGCGACAGGGAGCAAAGTCCTGCCCGAATATTCGCACCTGATCATTGACGAAGGTCATCATCTCGAATCGGCGACGACCAACGCGCTTTCGTTCAAGCTGAATCAATTTGACATGGACCGCATGATGAAGGAAGTCGGCGGATCGAACACTGGCGTGCTTGGGAGATTTCTCACTGAGATAAAAGATGCGCTTCGGCCTGCGGACTTCGCCCTGCTCCAGCAAAAAGTCACTCGCGCCACCGACATGGCCTTCCGCATCGAGCAGATGAACCGCCAGTTCTATGAAATTTTGGGCGAGTTCGCAAAACAACAACGGGAAGGTCAGCCTCAATCCAATTACTCGTGGCAGGCGCGCGTGCTGCCTGCTACACGGACACTGCCAGGCTGGGAAGAAGTGGAAATCGCCTGGGACACAATAGACGAAACACTTAGCCTGTTGATCGCTTCCCTTTCTGAAATCTATAAAGGCGCAACAGAGTTATACGCCGAGGGACATGAGGAACTCGAAGATGTCATCGCCGATATCGCAAACGTAGCGCGTCGACTCATGGAGGCAGAAGCCAACATTACAGGCATGATCAGCAAACCGGCACAAGGCATGGTGTATTGGATCGAAGTCCAGCCGAACGGGAATAGGTTATCACTGAATGCTGCGCCATTGAGTGTAGGTCCTTTGGTTGAAAAATATATTTGGCATGAAAAACGATGTGTCATCCTTACCTCTGCCACATTGACCACACATGGCGAGTTCGAATATTTGCGCAACACCCTCGGCGCCGACGAAGCCGACGAGATGCAGCTTGGCTCGCCGTATGATTACGAGAGCGCGGCCTTGCTCTACATCGCAAATGAAATCCCGGAGCCAAACGTCAATGGCTACCAACAAGCTCTTGATCGCGCCCTTGTCGCTACTGCGAAAGCCACCGGCGGACGGATGCTGGTGCTGTTCACGTCCTATGCTGCCTTGAAGAAAACCTCGCAGAATATCACGGGTCCACTAGCACGCGAAGACATTTACGTCTATGAACAGGGCGATGGTGCCTCGCCGAATGCCTTGCTTGAATCCTTCAAAGCGACGGAACGCGCAGTGCTGTTAGGAACCAAGTCCTTCTGGGAAGGCGTGGATGTGCCTGGCGAATCATTGTCCGTTGTCGTCATCACCAAACTACCCTTCGACGTTCCCACTGACCCACTCATAGCGGCGCGCTCTGAGATCTACGAGGACTCTTTCAATCAATATTATTTGCCTGAAGCCATTCTGAAATTCCGCCAGGGATTCGGGCGCTTGATCCGAACCGCGTCAGATCGAGGCGTGGTCGCTATTTTAGATCGCCGCGTGCTCACAAAACAATATGGGCGGCTATTTTTGGAGTCTTTGCCTCCATGCACCGCGCGGCAAGGACCCTCTACGAATCTCGCGCGCGAGGCTGGGAAGTGGCTGGGAATGTAAAGAGAGCTCAAATGGTAACGACAAGAAAGAGGAAAAAGGCGCCTGAAGGTTCGACCAGAGCCACTGGCGACATCCTTGAGGAAATCGTTGCTGAAATGCACCGGGTTCCAAATGTCTTGGTCGAGAGAAATGCGTTCTTGCCAGTTCATCACGATACAAAACGAACTCGTGAAATTGATGTCTTAATCACTAGCGAGACGGTAAAACAATTCCAGCTTGTAAATGAAGCAGATCAGACGTTACACAAAAGCCACGCTACTGCTAGATTCTCGCCGCCAGATGGAAGACTATTACTTTTGCAAATAAATAATGAAGATGATCTAAATAATTTCGAGAAGAGAAAAGGGGAAATAGTTATTACCAACAGAGTAAGAACTCCACGAATACGATGGCTTGCAATGTATTGGCCTCCTAGCAATCGAACACTTGTAAAGCTAAATCAACGAATGTTAACCGCTCACCAAAAAGGTGAACTTCTTGATCTGAACTCTATTCCTTTGGAAGAAATCGAGGGCGACAACTTATCAATGCTATGGGAACCAATTGTGAAAGATCTTCCTCTGCTAAGGCAAATTCAAAAGCCGAAACCAAACTCGTCGCATGTCTAATCATCAGTTCGCATTAACACTAAGTTTCATTCACACAAAAGAGCTTTCACGCTTCGAAGATCCAATATCTGAAACATCTCGTGAATTTGTTCGGAGGATATATTTCGATTTGTTATCCGCTACCACTTCACCAATGACAGGAAACTACCCTAGATTCGCGATGATGGGTACGGGAACTTCATAAGTCCGTCCTATTGCCAAAGCCATTATATGATGATAAGGGATGCTAGCCCTGCGCTCCGCGTTCAAACTTCACCTCCGAAGTCATGCCCCAGCGCATGGCAGGATTCGTGTCCGTTAGCAACACGGTCACTTCATAGACCACATCACCCTGATTCTCCGTATACCTCTGCGCAATCGAAAGGACTGTGCCGTTCAACCTCACGTCTGGAATGGCATCGAAGGTCACCACTACGGGCTGAGCCTCTGTCAATTCCACGACATCGATCTCCGTCAAATCTGTGGTCTTGACGAGCCAATTGGAAAAAT
>DAINRK010000171.1:0-8603 GCA_036741855.1 Anaerolineales bacterium | reverse complement strand
ATATAGGGCAGCTGGTTGCCTTCGCCATCGACGCGCCAATAGTAGGGATTGCGTGAGAAGGTGTACACCTGACCATCAGAGGAAAGCTCACTGAGACACCACGCGAAGAGGCATGGATAGCCCGGTGTCTGCCACCATTTGTCGATGTTGGTGAAGTCTTCCCAGGTCTTGCCAGAAGTCGTGTAACTGGGATGATAATCCTTCAGGTAGTGTTCTGGTTTCATGAAATTATGTGCGAATTCCCAGAAACCTTGTGCCATAAAGTATGGGTCGATCCACAGCGCACGATCCTTGGATGTCCACACAATCGTGTAATCATCGGGGAAGGTGATGTCGATTGGACTGCCATCGCTGTTCCGCAAATAGGCGGGGATGGTCCAAAGCTTTTGATCGGGGTTCTTGGCGAAATCTTCCCACCAGAATTTCCAGTCTGCTGTGGTGTAGGGCTCGCCATCAGACCACTTGAGACCTGGGCGCATGTGCATGGTGAACGTCTTGCCATCTTCTGACCATTCATAGGACTCGACCAACGCCGGTTCATAACCAGTCAGATCGGCTTTCCATTTGATCGGGGCCTCGACGGCGAAGTACAACTGGACGTTTCCAACCTCTGGCCACCAGGATGCGGTGTGCAGGGTGCCGCCGTACTTGCCGATCTCTGCGTAGTCAGCTGTCGTGACAACCGGCGTATCGGGCAGGCGCTCTGCCACTGGAGGAAGACCCTGGTCTGCCAGCGAAGGTGCTTCTTTATATTCGCTGATTGCAACAGGAGGCTGAGTCGCACCCGGTTCGGTCGCAGCCGGTTCGGTCGCAGCAGGCTCAGTCCCAGCAGGCTCAGTCGCTGCCGGAGCACCGCCACAGGCCGTGAGGACCATGCTGGCCATCACCATCAAGCTCAAGAGCAGTGAAAGTTTGTTTTTCATTATTTCTCTTCTCCTTAATATGAGTGTAGGAAATTTTTCAACTTGCATGATGTTCAATCTGAGTTATAGGATTTGTCACTGCTTCGATGTAATCACCTCCATTTCATCTTTTATGGGATGCTGTTGTTTTGTCAGCTGTAGCGAGCCGCTCTTCATATTTTGCCCTTTATACTCAACAGCGTTGTGAATAGCAATGCTAATTGCCTGTACTAATGCGCCTATCAACGAAGAGCGGCGGCCAAGCATTGCCATCGTGATCCGTACACCGTGCTCGGACGCACGTAAAGATCTTGCGTGCACCGCCTGACGGATTGGGCTCGTCAACAAATCACCGACTTGTGCTACGCCACCACCGATAATAACTGTGCTGGGGTTGATCAAATTTATTAAACCGGCCATCGCAATTCCAATAAATGTCCCCGAACGTTTTAGAATTTCCTGAGCTGCCAGGTCGCCCCGGCGCGCGGCTTCAACGACATCGCGTGCAGTGATCGAGTCGATGTTGAGTTCTGAGAGAAGAGTTCTTTTACCAGAAGCAGCAAGCTTTTTCGCCTGGGATGCAATCGCATGTCCGCCGGCAAACGCTTCGAGACATCCATGATTTCCGCAGGCGCACAGCGGACCATTCTCATCCACGGTCAGGTGACCAATTTCTCCGGCTGAGCCGGTCGTTCCGCCGTAAATCTGTTTATTGATCATCAAGCCTGCGCCAATTCCACTCCCCACTTTAATAAAGGCAAGATTTTTCTCACCTCGTCCAGCGCCATATGCCCATTCACCCAATGCGCCAAGTTCGGCATCATTGTTCAGGGTCACAGCAGTTCCCCATTGCTTTTCAAGCGTGGCACGAATTGGAAATCTATCCCAACCAGGCATGATAGGCGGTGCCATCACCATCCCTTTTTCGGCTATCACAGGACCGGGTACACCCACTCCAACAGCTGCGAGATCGGTCGTTGAGAATCCGCGCTTCAGTAATAATTCATTTAGGATCTGGTCTGCCCTATTAAGACATTCCATTGGCCCATCTTCAATTTTAAAGGCAACTTCTGTTTCTTCGAGAATGCGGGCCGAAAAATCCCCCAGTGCCACACTCAAATGCATGGCTCCCATATCAATAGCTGCCACCAGACCGCGCTGCGGATTGATCTCCAGTACAACGGGCGGGCGACCTGTGGAGGTTGCTCGATTTTCTGTTTCCAGGATAATAGAGTTTGTAATTAAATCATTGACGATGACAGTGACAGCAGGCCGAGTTAACCCCATTTCTTCGGCAAGACCTGTCCGCGAAATCCCTCTTCCCGCGAAGCGAATCAAATCCACTGCTGCGTGTTTGTTAAAATTCCTAACATTCTGATTGACCGGGAGCCAGTAGAAAGCCGACAAAGGGTATCCTTATTAGGAAATATGTACTACTTAATTGGCAGGGTTATGATAGCATAAATCAGAATATTATCAAGTGTTTTAACAAAGTCCAATCTTAAAGTTTTTTCAATTAAGAAATGCAGGTGTAGCCACTTGGGCTGCACCTGCATCGTTTTCCAAAGTGCGTTTAGCGAATTGCCTCTTCCGTAGCCGCATCAAAGATATGGACATTGTCCATGTCAAAGGCGACAGTGGCCTGTTCGCCAACGCGTAGCTTCGAGCGCGGGTCGACACGGGCAACAAACGTATTTTTTCCACTTACGAGATAAAGGAAAATTTCGTTGCCCATCAGCTCAGTCACATCCACTTTTACGGCGACTTTTTCAGCGTCGATGTTCGTTGGCACATAGTCTGCATCGTGGATGTTTTCAGGGCGGATGCCAAAGATAACATCCTTGCCTTCATAAGCTTCAAATGGTTTCGCGAGTTTTGAAGGAATAGCAACGACAAAATCACCTGCATCGACAACCAGTTTGTTCCCATCTTTGCGCAGCTTGGCCGGAAAGAAGTTCATGGCCGGTGAACCGATGAAGCCGGCTACAAACAGATTGTTGGGGTGATCGTATAAATTCTGTGGGGTATCGAGTTGTTGCAGAACACCTTTATTGATCACCGCGATACGCGTTGCCATGGTCATGGCTTCGGTCTGGTCGTGAGTCACATAGATGAAAGTGGTTTGCAACCGCTGATGCAGCTTGCTGATCTCCGCGCGCATTGCCACGCGCAGTTTTGCATCCAGGTTCGAGAGCGGCTCATCGAACAAAAAGACCTTCGGCTCGCGCACGATCGCGCGACCTACCGCCACACGCTGACGCTGACCACCTGATAGTTGTCGCGGCTTGCGCTGGAGCAGTTCCTGAATACCGAGAATATCTGCGGCTTCACCAACGCGTCGCTTGATCTCCTCCTTCGGTACTTTGCGAAGCTTCAAGCCAAATGCCATATTGTCATATACCGATAGGTGGGGATAGAGCGCGTACGATTGAAAGACCATGGCGATATCACGATCTTTCGGTGCCACATCGTTAACGACCCGGTCACCGATCTTGATATTGCCGCTGGTAATTTCCTCCAACCCAGCCAGCGACCGCAGTGCAGTAGTCTTTCCACAACCAGATGGACCTACAAGGACGAGAAACTCTTTGTCAGCAACATGAATGTTCAGGTCGTTGACAGCCTTCACGTCGCCAAACTGCTTGACGACATTTTCAAATGAGACACTTGCCATGGTTCTTTCCTCCGTTTCGTGGGAATATAGTGATTCGATTATACACGTATTTTTTATTGATAGATTCACCAATTTCTATGAACCCTATGTTCCTATGAATATGGATTATTCAACTAACGAATTGATAATCCGAATTATTCAGGCTGTTTCGAGTTTATTTTTCCGCGACTATACTACTCAGATAGTCGGCCACCTCCCCCAGGTTTTGAAATATGTAGCTTGGTTGATACGGTGACATCGGTACTTCATCAGCCTTCGTTTCGCCGCTTAGGACGAGGATTGTAGGAATACCAGCAGTCCCCCCAATTGCGATATCTGTATAGAGTCGATCTCCGATCATACACATCGCCGAGACAGGAATACCTGTTCGTTCAGCGGCTTTTTCGACAAATAACTTATTTGGTTTCCCAACGATCAAATCCGGTTCGCGGCCGGTTGAAGCTTTGACGAAAGCGATCATTGCACCGATGTCTGGCATGAAGCCGGTCTCAGTCGGACAGTTGTAATCAGGATGTGTCGCGAGATATGGGACACCTGCCCTAACCAGATCGCATAATTTCCATAACTTGTCATAAGTAAGAGTTGTGTCAAAACCCACTACGGCGAAATTTGGTGCCTCATGCGTAAGCTCAAAGCCACGGGATTTGAATTCATTTTCGAGTGCCTTGGTACCTACAACATAAACACGCGCGCCAGGCTCTACCTGTTGAATGTGCATCGCTGTCGCTTCACCGGAAGTCAAAATTTTCTCGTGAGGGATTGGTAATCCTAAACGAGTGATTTTTTCTACATATTGTCCGCTGTCCTTGGATGAGTTATTAGTCAGGAACAAGAACTCGCGCCCCTGCTGTTTCAAGACATCAATAAATCGCAAAGCACCCTCGAGCAACTGCTCCCCCAGATAGAACGTTCCGTCCATGTCTAGAAGGAAACAACGAACCTGTGCAAGCGAATCGTTTTCTTTCATCGAGAATTACGCCTTGCCGCCTGTTCAAATACGGGTACTAGGGCAAAATAAGTTTGTCGATACCGCTCATACGCCTCATCATAAGCAGACTTCGTGGCCGGATCCGGATCAATCCGCTCACGGATATTCACAATGTGATTGCTTGCGTCGGTAAGCGTGGCATATGCGCCGATGCCTACCAAGGCTACAAATGCTGCTCCTAATGCTGTAGTCTCTGTAATTTCTGGCACACTTATTTGTAATCCGGTGACATCTGCCTTAATCTGATTCCATAACCGACTTTTTGCCCCTCCACTCATCACGCGCATCTCGTGTAATTCCAATCCTATTATTCCCATTTGCGAGGTGATATCACGTACCGCGTACGCCGAGCCTTCAAGAAGTGCACGGACAAAGTGCCCACGTGTATGTGCGAGAGTAAAACCTGCATATGTTCCGCGCGCAGATTCATTCCATGTGGGAGCCAGCGCCCCCATCAGGCTGGGAAGGAAAGCTAATCCTTCTGCGCCCGGTGGAACCCGTGCTGCTTCAGCATCCAGAGTTGCATAAGACTCGCCCTTTGCGAACTGGTCACGTAACCAACGATAGTTACCACCTGAAACAAAGCCAGGATTCTCCAACAGCCAAAGATCAGGGTCCGCATGGCAATGTGTTTCCACCAAACGAGTTTGATCGAATATAGGTGTAGGATGGGCAGTACAAACGGGCTCAGCAGTTCCTGCAATATCTCCTACCAAGCCTGGCTGAATTATCCCCGCACCCAAACAGGCAGCATGTTCATCACCGCAACCAATCATCACAAGTGTGTTTGCATGCAAACCAAGCTTTTCAGCAACAACTTGGCGAAGATTCCCCAAAGCCGCGGTCGACGGGCCTAAAGAGGCCAGCTTATGGACATCAATTTCGAAGGCATCACACATAATCGCTGACCATGTTTTGCTGTGAACATCAAACAACATGGTTGATGATGCGTTCGAATAATCAACAGCTAATTCACCGGTAAGATAATAAGCCAAATAGGAACCGGGCAGGAGAAAGTGCTCCGCGCTTTCATAAATCTTTGGTTGCTGTTCTGCCAGCCAGCGAATCTTGGGTGCGACATGATACGCGTCGAGGTTGAGACCCGTAAGGTGAAATATTTCCTTCTCACCCGGGCTTTGACGGACAAGTTCGCATTGTTTACTTGCGCGGCGGTCCATCCAGATAATTGCCGGATATAAAGGTTGACCACTCGAGTCAATTGGAATGACGCCATCCACTTGTGTAGCGAGACTCAGGGCATGTACATCTTCAGTTCTAATTCCGCTTTCATAGAGTAACCGCCGGATCGCAAGCGTGAGCGCATCCAACCATCGATCAACAGGTTGCTCTGCCCACATTGGATGTGGATAATCAATATGATATCCTTCGTAGGCTTCGGCGATGAACTCACCTGTTGCGGAGAGCAATATTGCCTTTGTCCCCTGTGAACCTACATCGCAGCCAATGACGTAATCCACGCTTTATTGTTTTTGCAGCCAGTTACAGACTGCCAGTACGTTGTCTTCAAAGGAACCGTCCGGAACAAACTGGCGCTCAAAGAACGCGGAGCCAATGGTGAATCCCCAGGCACCTGCATCCCAGACCTCGTTAATACGGTCAAACGATGCGATGCTTCCAGCAGATACAATCGGTATTTTCGTTGCCTGCACGACTTGCTTGAGGAGGTGTGAAGCCTCTCCGTTGTAACGGTACGTCAGCAGATCCAGCCCGTGAACGCCATAATCCTCCAGTTCACGTGCGTGCGCGACGATTTCATCGATAGTCCCATCCAGAATGGATGGGTGACTGTGAACACGACCCGGAAAGGGGTAATAACGCACAGGCTTGTCTTTTAGATATTCACCAATAGAAGGGAAGAACACAGTTCCCATTAGAATATCGAATCCCAAATCCACTGCCAGTTGCGCGCCCCTCACTCCCTCTTCCTCTGAGAGGCTCACGACTTCCAGGAAGGTGGTCTTTCCAGCATCCTTCATTGCCTGAACGACGCTTTTCATGGCCTCGGGCGGGATGCCTACATCTTTGAATCCCCAATGCGTGATCGGGTAATCCTTGGTTCGCTCAAATAGCTCCAGCGCGTTTGGCACTGTCTGGTCATAATGGGTGAGCATGACGATAAGTTCGGGTTTGAGGCGTTGTGTTTGCACGGATTGGTTTCCCTTCATCAAAGATTTTCTTTTACCTGCGCCCACAAGCTTTCTTGATCCCAATTCAGGAAAACGAATAGATCGCCTAATGTGAGGCGGTGACGAATGAGAGGGGCGTTGAAAAAAGCGAATTGGACCTCCGCTGTGGTTGGCGGAGGCGTCAAATCAGCAAAGTGTAACGGTGATGAAACGGCATGCATAATGCGCGTTGTAAGCTCCTGTGATTTGACCAGGGATTGTATATGTGTACGAATGTCCGGCCAATTGTGCAAGGCATCTTCGAAGTCCGCACGATGTGTATGCCAGGCCTCCAACTTTTTTCTGTAGTCTGACCAGCACTCTGCCGCGACACGCCCACTTGGATCTAAAGCATTGAAGGATTGTTCAATCCTTTCCCGCATCTGTGCCTCGGTTGGGTAGCAATTCATAAGATTGACCTCAGCTGGCTCAAACTCATCCAGAAACACCTGGTACGCTTTGGTGGTGAGGCGTGTGGCCATCGCCACTTGAGTTCCATGTTGTGCTAATGGTCGCTGGTTTTGTTCAGCTATCAGATCAAGCACATGGGAAATGACATGCTCATAACCTGAAAGAGGGGCAGTGGCATGTGACAGAGACATAGCCAGACCACCCAGCGCGATAAGCTTAGCGAGGATGCTCGTACTTTCAAGCGTGCCCGCTTGTAAGGACTCAGCCTGTTCGAGGAAAATTTCGTCGAGAGGACCCATCAGGGTTTGCGCAAATTCAGTGTAGGTGTTGTCGAGTCCCAAACGATAAGCTAGCCACCAGTCAGCATAACTTCCAAAGGCCGCCAACAGATCGCCTACACCTGCCACAGTCATTTCTCGGGGCGCATCGCGCAGGGTTTCCAGATCACAAACGAGTACATCTGGGTATCGCGAGGGCAAGGTCCGTTTTACCCCATCTACAAAGGTTGGTGCCATATTAGATGTGTAAGCACTGACACTATTGGCAGTCTGATAAACAACAAAAGGCAAAGGCTGAGTATTATTTTCCTGCTGATATACATAACAAGCATGCTTGGCGATATCCGTGACAGTACCGGACCCAATAGACAAGACAGCTGAGTTTTCCTGCAAATGAGCTTTTACAAAATTGATCTGTGCGAAGTCTGTGTGTACTTGACCGGTACTGTCCGCTTCCAGCCAGATGATTTCAACCTGCCACCCCGCATTTTGGAGAATCTGGAGGATGAGTTCTTTGAGATCTTTGCCCTCTCGCTTCATTGAAGTTCGATCCATGACCACTGATATGGTCTGGTCTGGTTTCATTCCTGAAGCAAAAAGAAAATTGGGAAGGCGCCAGATCGCTCCCGATTCAAAAATCATTTCACGAATGGGCAGATCTTCACCTGCGGGATATCCAGGGATACCGCGAATTTGGGTTTTGAATTGATCAATGTTTTCAGGGTCGAAACGTAGGGTCATATGTAGATTAGGGCGATGGGTCATGCTCAACCTTTCAATCCGGTCAGCATAATTCCCCGAATTATATAACGCTGGAGGAATAAGTATAGAATCATGATTGGCAAAATCGCGATTGCTGATGTGGCAAGTGCAACTCCTGTAAAGATTCCCTGAGATCGACTGGCCATGGCTAATCCGAATGTAACAGTGAAAAGATGTCTGTCGGAGATGACCAGCAAAGGCCAAAGGGTATCGTTCCAGCGCCAGAGCGCGCTGAGCACAGTCAGCGCTGCCAGAGGGGGACCACATAAGGGCAAAACAATACGGGTATAGATTGTCAATTCGCTCGCGCCATCGACGCGTGCTGCATCAATTAATTCATCTGGAATTGCACTGATATATTGGCGCATCAGGAACGTTCCAAAGCCTCCTGAGATGAACGGC
>DAINRK010000170.1:0-8646 GCA_036741855.1 Anaerolineales bacterium | reverse complement strand
GGAACAAAATACCGGCTGCCGTTGATTGAGTCTGCATGGGAGGCTGATTTGCATAGCTACATTTGGGGAAAAGCTACTGCAATCGAATGTATTCCACACGCGATTAATGGAATGCCTGACCATCTTCATGTGGCCTTATCCATCCCGCCGAAATTATCTGTCGCAACTTTGATTGGTCAATTGAAGGGCGCGAGTTCGCATCGTATTAATCAGAAATACGCTGGCAGCGCATTTGCATGGCAGGCAGAATATGGCGTGGTGAGTTTTTCAGAAAGCTCACTCGCCAGGGTAGTGAATTATGTGAAGAATCAAAAGAAACATCATGCTGAGAATAATCTCAACATGGCCATGGAGAATTTTGGCTGAGTTGAATGAAATTCATTTATGAGGAGTGAAACAATATATCAAACTACATTTGCCCCCCCAGGCAGTATCTCATTTGCGCACGATCCCCTCACGCCAGGCATAGACCGCCGCTTGAGTCCGATCCACCAGATGTAGTTTGCTCAGGATATTGCTTACATGTCCTTTGATCGTTTTCTCGCTCAAAACCAGTTTGGCGGCCATCTCCGCATTCGACATTCCATCTGCAATCAATTTCAATACTTCCAGTTCGCGCTCGCTCAGCTCAGTAAACGGATTGACCTTCTCCGAGCGCGGTCCCTGCAGTTCCTTGATCACGCGTGCTGCCACGCGCGGATGTAATACCGCCTCGCCTACCGCCGCTTTACGGATTGCTGCCGCCAATTCTTCGGAACTCAAGTCTTTGAGCAGATAAGACAATGCACCCGCTTTTAGCGCGGGAAAGATGTGTTCATCCTCGTGATAGGATGTCACCACGACCACCTGCGAACGCGGGCTCACCTGCTTTACACGCCGCGTGGCTTCCACGCCATCCATATCCGGCATGATCAAATCCATCAGCACCACATCTGGAACATACTGGGCGGCCAGGGTCACTGCCTCGGCACTTGATCCTGTTTCAGCCACCACCGTTAGATCGGGTTGTGTTGCCAGAAACGCACGCACGCCCTGCCGCACCATTGCATGATCATCTACAAGTAGGACTGTGATTACATCTGACATTAGGATCTCCTGACTGCTGCCATCACCCGCGTCCCACCAGGCTTTTGGCTGTGAATGCTCAAATGCCCTCCAACCGCTTCCAGTCGTTCGCGCATGGAGTCCAACCCTACGCCCTTTTCGACACTTCCCACCTCAAATCCCACTCCATCATCTTCCACTCTCAAAATTATTTCCTTATCCTTATTTGTCAATTCGACGATTACGTTACGTGCCTGGCTGTGCCGCGCTACATTTGCCAGCGCCTCCTGCGTCACGCGAAAGAGAATTTCATCGCCAGGTGAGGGGATGGACAAAACGCCATCCACTCTCAAATCCGCGATGATTCCATTTTGACGCGACCACGCTGTCACATATTCCTGCAGCGCCTCAGAGAAGGGCTTACTTTCCAGATTTGCCGGACGCAGCTCGCGGATTAACGTGGTCAGTTCCGCGCCCGCCTGCCGTGCCAATCGCTCCGCCTCAATCACCGGACTGTATGCCTGATCCTCTTCATTCAAGAGGGCCCGCGCGGCCCCCAATTGCATGGAGACGGCAAATATTTGCTGCTTGACACTATCATGCAGCTCGCGAGCAAGACGGTTACGCTCCTCCACCACCGCCAGTTCCTGTAGTTTTTTTTGAGTCGCCTGTAATTCCTCCACTAATTGCTGGTTGTGATCACGCGCCTGTTCGACTTGTTGGATTGTATAACCGAAAAAACCACAAATAACAAAAGTGATCGAATAAAACAAAACTGCATAGAGACCATCCATGCCGCGAGTCGCCAGTGTAATCAAACTGACAATGCCAAAGCAAAGTGCTATCCACAGGGTTGCAACTCTGGCAGATGAAACCGCTGCAATGTGAACACCTAAAATCAGGAACAGGAAATTGAATGCATCGCTGTTGTTTGATCCTAAGAGGAACAAAAGACCCAAGATCGCAGCCTGACTCCCAAAATAGAGGTTGCGATTTTGTTCGTAGCGTCCCGATTGAAAAAAGAAACGATAGAGGAAGCCAAAGATGAGAACCAACCCCAATGCCAGTAATTGCGAACGCAGGCTTGGCAGGCCGCTGATGCCCAATAAGGACATGGCAGCCATACTCACATAGGTTGCAAAATCCAAAAAATGTGGAACCTGGGCGCGCCTCATTACTCTGTTCAGCATATTTTCATTGTACTCCGATTGGGGCCTGCGAAGCTTGCCTGGCGCGTGCTGTTTCGAACACTTCCAAAATTCCATTTGTGCAGATTTGCGCGTCGTTTTGACGATATGCCAATGACATGTGGGTTGCGCCACTGACAATCTGATAGCTTCCATTCGTAGAGAGAGTGGCCATTTCAATATTCGCCTGAGACCATACTTTGCGGATGGCATCGTCAGGTTCGGTAGCAACCAGAACCAGGAGGGGTATATCTCCCAGCGATGTAACCTCATGCTCTTCTCGTAGAACGGTCGGCATCGAATCGCCCTGGGCGATCAGGCTCTGAAAGTAACGGGTCGAGGTGGAAAAGGAAGCGCTTGCGATGCGTGCCTCCTCAGGCAGGTCAAAGGTCGGCAATTCCATCAGCGGTTTTGTTAAGCGCACCAGGCCAAACGGCGACAGCCAGCGCGCGGCGCGAAGGACGGTATTCTCCGACTCGAAATCCGATTGCATTTCTGCCGGGTAGCGCGGATCATCAGCAAGGATGCCCGGGTCCATTAAGACCATGCCGGCCACCTCGTCTGGATATTTCGCGGCGTAGACTCGGTCGACGCGCGCGCCGTAGGAATGACCCACGAGAATATAGGGTCCCTGCTCATTCGCGCCTTGTAGCAGGTTGTGCAATTCGTTGACCTGCTGTTCCATCGTGCGCGGCGCCGGATTGTAATCGCTCCAGCCAAAGCCCGCGCGGTCATACGCACAGACTCGGGTATGCCCCGCCAATTTGGGCTGGATCAATGCCCAGTCCATGGATGAACCGCCACCGACGTGATCAAGAATGATCGTTGGGCCTCCTTCACCCATACAGTAGATGTGCATTTTGTATCCATTGACATTGACCAGCACACCAGGCGGTGGATATTTCCGCTGATCCGATTCAGTCGCGGCGGTTTGATAGATCATGCCTGTGATACCCAATACAACGATGAAAGTGGACAACCAGATGAAACCACGCTTGAGAAAGCTGATTATTCTGTTTAGAATTGCATTTGTTTTCATTTGATTTTCCTCTTCTTAGGGTGCAACTTGCATTTGTAAATTGGATGATCGTTCTTCCATTTGCATTGGTTCTGTGCGCGATAGCCTTTCGGGTCCTGTCGCGATGAGGATGATGATCGCTGCAGCTATTTCCAGCAAAATGAAGATGATGTACGCGCCCATGTTGCCGCTGGATACCGTGTTTGCCATCGGCATGAATACGCCTGTGGCGTTCGTCGCGGCATGGAACAGAGTGACCAGCAACAGGCTTCCCTTTGTTCCGTTGTACAGCCAGGTGTATAGTACAGATACCACCGTCGTATGCGCCATAAACCAGGCAAAAGAAACTGTGTCCCAGTGCGTCAGGAATTTCGGCAGGTGCCAGAATCCCCAAATCACGCCGAGGATCAGCGCGGAGGTCAGCGCACTGTGTTTCGCCTGCAAGCGCGGCAGGACGTAACCGCGCCAGCCCATCTCTTCCCCATTGGCAATGAAGTCAACCATAAAGAAGGGCAGGATGAAAAAGGGCAGGTAGGCTGACTTTCCGAAAATCTTGTACGCCATGACTGTACTGAAATCCGGCGGGACGCCATTCAACGCGGCATTGAGATAAACGCCTCCAATGATCAAAGCCGGAGCCAGAAGGAACGGCGCCAGATACCACTTCCATCCCACGCGCCAGATCAGAAAACGTTTCAGCAACGCGATCACACCTTCCCTGCCAAGAGTCAACCCTGTCATGATCAATGACGCAAAAATAAACCCCCAGCCGAGAAGGATGTACACTACAAATGGGACTTTGAATGGCATCATGCCCGAATTCGCCAGATCGATCGGCCAGGTCAGAGCGAACATCAAAACGATCCCGATGACCAGAGAATGACGTTTGAGAAATCCTGCAGCTTGTTCCATGGAAAACTCCTTTTGATAGTTGAGTGCCTACAGGATATGCGATTGCCGCGTTTAAGGGATGCGACCAGAGACCGTTTTCAGGTGCGACCTAAGGCGGTTAATCAATTTCCAAAGAAGTTTGCGCGTATAATCTGACTGCCTACATACCTTTACAGTCGATGGAGAGGAAAATGGAAAACTACATTTGCGCCACTTGCGGAGTCCAACACGCGGAAAGCGCCACGCCGCCTGAGCATTGTCCCATTTGTGAGGATGAACGTCAGTACATCGGCATCAAGGGCCAACGCTGGACGACCATTCCTGAGTTACAGAAGGAGCATCACAATCGCATCGAAGAGGTTGACCCGAATATTACGGGGATCGGCACAGTTCCTGGCTTTGCGATCGGTCAGCGCGCCCTTCTCATCCAGACGCCGCAGGGCAACGTGCTGTGGGACTGCATCAGCCTGCTCGACAATGCCACGGTGGAAGCTGCTCGCGCGCTTGGCGGAATTTCGGCGATCGCAACTTCGCATCCGCATACGATTGGGTCTATCGTCGAATGGAGTCACGCCTTCGATAATGCTCCTATTTACTGGCACGTGGACAATCATGATTGGGTGATGCGACCTGACACCAATTTTGTCTTCTGGACGGGAGAGGACAGTGAATTGATTGGGGGATTAACATTGATCCGCTGCGGTGGTCATTTTCCCGGTTCCACAGTCTTGCACTGGCCAGAGGGAGCAGAAGGGCGCGGCGCACTTTTAACAGGCGATACCATGCAGGTCGCGCAGGACCGGCGTCATGTCAGTTTTATGTATAGTTACCCCAATATGATTCCCCTCAACGCGCCTACAGTTCAGCACATTGTTGATGCAGTCGAGCCTTTCGCCTTTGACCGTATCTATGGCGGCTGGTGGGATCTCATCGTGAAGAACGATGCCAAAGCCGCGGTGAAACGATCGGCAGAAAGATATATCAATGCAATTCGTGTATAAATCAATAAGTCCCGAGCTAAAGAAGTTGAACGATGCCTGAATCTCCAATACAACTCACGCAGATGACTCTGGCAACTACTCGCACGTCTGAGATGGTCAAATTTTACGACACCCTCTTCGGCACGCATTTACAAGCCACTGAGGCTCATAGCACCACGCTCTATCACGGTACCCTGGCAGGGATTCCATTGGTCATCTGCCCGAATGAAATTGCAGGCGTCGAAGCTGAACAGAGTCGTCATCAATTGGCGTTCCGGGTGGTTGATCTTTCAGGTCTCCTGCAAAATGTGAAATCAGCAGGTGGAATCATTGAAACTCAAGCCACTGATTTCTTGACCCGTGCAATTCTGAGAGACCCGGATGGCAATACGATTGAGGTGATACAGTCTGAGGAAATGATCAGGTAGGGAATACAGCTTTCGGCACGGATATCAAATACTCTTATCTCGGTTACGGCCTGGTTTTCCTCCTTATATGGGGATTCTTTTATATCTTCGTCCCGACCTGCATAAAGTCTTCTTCAAGTAAGTGAAACTATTCTGGTACAGGGCCGAAGAATAAATCGTAGCGATGACAATGGAATAAGTTGTGCATAAGTATTGGGGAATCCGCTTTGATACAGGAAGGCTTTAGATTCCTGTTAGACAGAGAACATATTTCACTTCTGTAAGTCATTCCATGCAACATCTGAATGGATTCCAAGTCTAGTTTATTGTCGTATTTTTGTTCGCAACAGGAAAGAAACTTGGTATGGAAACATTCTCTGTCAATATCCCGCTGTTGAAGTCACTGGTCTCGCTCGCCACCGTTATCGAAGCCAAGGATCCCTACACGGGCGGGCATACCTGGAGGGTTAGCCGCTACTCACGCACGCTGGCTGAGGAGATTGGACTGCTGCGGGATGAAGTTTTCGTCGTTCATTTTGGAAGCCTGATGCACGATATCGGAAAGGTCAGCGTCCCAGACCCAATCCTCAATAAAGCGGACAAATTGACGAATGTCGAATACGACATCATGAAGAAACATCCCGAAACGGGTCTGATGCTCATACGCGACCACCCCCTTGGCGCGCTCACGCTCGACATTGTTGCCTCCCATCACGAACGCTTTGATGGAGGCGGGTACCCGAGAGGGCTCACTGGAAATAACATCAGTCTCTTTGCACGAATCGTTGCTATCGCCGACGCCTTCGACGCCATGACCAGCGCACGTCCGTATCAGAGGAGCATGCCTGCAGAAATTGCCTATCAAATCATGGCGAAGGAAAGCGGCAGACAATTTGATCCCTTGCTCTTATCCGCTTTTTTGAATCTGGGACGGCGCGGGGAGCTCGACCATATTCTTGGTCATAGCTCCGACGAGCGACTGATGCACTCCTGCCCTGTATGCGGACCCATCATCGTCATTCCCACGCGCTGGCAGGAGGGCGATCAAGTCGTCTGCCCAAAGTGTCTCGGCAACTATGATGTATATACTGATGGCTGGGACTTTGAAATCGAATGGGACAAAACATTGAATCCCGCCTGGGTTCCCCAGCCCGATATCGATACGATTGATGAAGTCGCGATATACGCACCGCGCGAATTAAGACTATCTACGAATTTCCTGGAACTCAGCTCGCGCCCTTTGTAAACCATCTCATCACTTAAAACCTGGAGCGGACTCTTTACAGTCCGCTCTTTGTTTTAATGATCACATAACACAGTAAGCTGTAATTTTGTTCGTCAATTGAACCTGGGAACGAGTTAATTACATGCGGTGTATAGTCTGTGAACATCCAACGAAAGAAGGATAACATGCGACTCCCCACCTTTTTACTGACATTTATCCTGATTCTGACGGCCTGCGCGGCTCCCGCAAAGGATTTGCCCACCGAGCCTTTGATCAAGACAGAACCGACCATTGCAACCTTCGAGAACAGTCTGCTCGCTGTTGAGTGGACAGGCCGCTCGAAAGGCAATCTGCTCTTCCCACTTGATCCCATTACCGGGACCGCCTTGCCAGGTTATGCGCCCATTGCACTTGGTCAAAGCTATTTTTATGCCTTCTCACCTGATAGGAGCACGCTGGCTGCAGTAACCTTTCCCAATGAAAATACCTACAGTGGTAGTCTACTGTTAATTGACATTCCAGGCTGGAAGGCTCAAACAGTCGAGTTAGAAACAGTCGGCTGGGTGAGCGCAATGGTATTCAGCCCGGATGGAAATAAGCTGGCTATTGCCCAGGGTGAACTCAACTATCAGTTGACAATATTCGATCTCGAACAGGGAGTCATCACAGCGCATACAAAAACAGATTTTCTGATCTCTCGGCTGAAATTTACAGCAAATAGCAACTCACTGATGATATATGGCATGTCAATGCAGAATCGCTTTACAGAGAACGAGATGAACGGGAGCCCGCCACAGGTCCGTTTGCTGGACGCGGCGGATTTGAGTCCGCTCTGGTCTGTGGATTTGAAATCTGTCCGCGATGGAATTTATCCTACAGATGAAAAGGTCACACCCGACCTGAGTGAGCCGGGCACAGCCATGTACTTATCCCCCGCTACCCTCTTTGCCCCCAAACAGAATATCCTTTATATTGTCCATGCCGATTCTGAGCAATTGACTACGGTAGATTTTGACTCACGAAAAGTAGAAACTATAGAAATACACACTGAGCTTAGTTGGTTCGAGCGACTGCTTTCCATCACTGCCAGTGTCGCTCATGCTAAAGTCGCGGATGGGACTGGCAAACAGGCTGCCATTTCACCTGATGGCCAGTTCCTATATGTGGTTGGGATACGAAGCGAATCCGTGCAAAGAAAGAACGGGAACTGGGATATGAATCAGATTCCGCTCGGCCTGGAGATCATTCGCAGCAAAGATGGCAGTCGTTTGGAACGCCTCGAAACGGATTCCGCCGAATTGTCTCTCTCGCCTAACGGCCACTACCTCTATCTGCGTCATTGGGAGGACCAATATACTGTGCCCTGGACAGAGATATTTGACACGTCCAGCCGCGAGATCGTCGCTCGAAAAGCAGACGTACACGCAAGCCCGGTCCTGCGTATCAATGGCGAGCCCTTGCTGGTTTCAACGTATTCGCTTGCTGAGAATTCGCATCACATGGGCATCTTTCAGCCTGATGATTTGCAAGTGCTGACAGAATGGACAGGCCCCGACTATGTTGCCTGGCTGACTCCATAACTATTCAAAGGTGGGAGGCGCGACCTCATTGTCTAATACTCATCATCTTATCATTCCCTCGTTGTAATATGATGATAAATGAAAGCTGCTTCTATTCGTTTGCTTCAAAGCGGAGCAGTGCTGGTCGCCATCTTCTTCATCCGCCGGTTTTTGTTCACGTCCCTGCCGCGCTTACGCTACCCCTACGATCTTGATTTCATCGAAGACAGCATGTTGATGGAATCCCTGCAATTTGCCCAGGGACAGCCCGTCTATGTGCCGCCGAATGCGGATTTTAATCCCCACGTATATATGCCGCTCTTTTTCTGGTTGGG
>DAINRK010000169.1:0-8671 GCA_036741855.1 Anaerolineales bacterium | reverse complement strand
GGCAAAGAAACCTGCCAATCCGCCCTTAAGCAAACTGGAGGCAGGGATTTGAATTCCACGTACACTGACGACAAAAAAAAGATCGTTGATCGTTTGGGTCACCATCTGCACCGCGCCCTGACCGAGAAGAATGCCAAGCGCGAGTCCCAGCCCGGAGCCCAGCGCACCAACCAGCGAGGCTTCGCCCAACACCATACCAAAGACTTGTTCGCGCGTGTAGCCAATACTTCGAAGGATGCCAAATAGATCACGTCTCTGGACAACGGAAAAAGTCATCGCGTTGTAAATGAGAAAAATTCCGACAACCAATGCCAGCAGACTAAGGGCTGTCAAATTAAATCGGAAAGCGGCTGTCATTTCATTGACCTGGCTGTTGCGCAGTTCAGATTCGACTAGCAGCGTGCCAGCCGGGAGGGTGGCTGAAAGCGCGGATGAGTCAAAATCCTCGGGCAGGATCAAATCAATTTGAGTCAGTTGGCCGCTCATCCCGCTCAGGCTTTGGGCCGTGGCGATATCAGTCAGAATCAGGTTCTCCAGCGCGCGGCGCGAGAAATTGTCAGAGGGTTCGAGCAAACCGGTCAGATAGACAGGCCGTATCTCACCGTTGATGGAAAGTGTCAACTGACATGAATCATTTAAATCAGAAGGAGAACAAGGTTCTAGTTCATATTGTTGAGCTATCGGTGTAGAGAGGAGAATCGATCCCGGCACAGTCAACAGAGAGGCGATTGTCTCTGAGCGCGCTTGCTCTTCTGAGCCCAGATAACTTCGAAAAGGTCCTTCGGCAAACGGATCTAAACCAAGCACAGTAAATGGCACATCGCCCAGTTGCGGGCCAGTAGCATACGCGATGACCAAGGGTGCACTCTCCAACCGTTCGCGCCATTGCGAGTCAGTGCGCAGTCGAACGTAAATGGATTCGTCTACACCTTGAGCACTGCCGATGATGGAATGCGTAGCGCGGCCGGTCACGGCGCTGGTGCTCAAATCAAAAGCGCGTTCTGCACTGGCGTTGGCAAGGTCAATGCCCACCATAACAGCCACACCCAGAGCAATGCCTAATACCATGATGACGAATTGGATGGGATGCCGAAGCAGGGTTCGCAGGGAGAGCATGCTCAACGCTCCAGCAAAAGTTGACCGTGCGAAAGTCGTAAGACCCGGTCAGCCGGTGAGGCGGCTTCTTGACTGTGTGTGACGATCAAGAGGGTACGATTTTGTTCACGAGTCAGGTGAGTAAGCAGTGAGATCATCTGTGCCCCGGTTTCTTCATCTAAATTTCCAGTGGGCTCATCTGCCAAAATCAGGATAGGATCATGTACCAGGGCGCGTGCCAGCGCGACGCGCTGCTGCTCCCCACCGGATAGTTTTTCAGGAAATGTCTTCCAACGGTCAAGCAGGTCGACCGCTTCGAGCGTCTCTTGCGCCTTTTTATGGGCGCGCTGCCGCGGGATGTGGTTGAGTTCCAGCGGAAGGCTGACATTTTCACCAACTGTGAGGGTGGGAATCAAGTTGAAGAACTGGAAGATGAAACCGATTCGGGCGCGTCGAAAAAGAGTGCGGTCACGTTCAGATAGGGCGGTCAGGTCTTGACCATTCACCCAAATTTGCCCGCTGTCCGGCGCGTCGATGCCGCTGATCAGATTCAGTAACGTGCTTTTGCCACTGCCACTCTTCCCCAAAATAGCAGTAATCTCGCCGGATTGGAATTCGGCATGAGCATTTTGCAAGACAACTCGTTGCACATCGCCTTCATTGTAGGATTTGCTCAGATTATCGAAACGGAGAAAGGCTGTCATGAGAATGATTGTATTCTATATGGGATGAATTTCACGTTGAGGGGAGCGACAAGTGAAACGAGGAGCGCAGTCGAAGCGCGCTTTATTGGTGAACTCCTCATTCGAATGATTATGATTTGTAACCGCGCTTCGTCTACGCCTATGGCTCCGCTCAGCGCGAGGAGACTTATAATCCCCAAATGATGCCTCGCATTTCCATCCTGTTTGCCCTTTTAATATTCTTGACTGCCTGCTCTCCGCTAACTGTTCCAGCTGCTGAAGTAGAAGTGCCAGCAGTCGCGACGATCAACGCGAATATTCCCACCGGCTTCGTCGCGGCGGATGGGTCACGCGTGCTTTCATTCCCCCAGGACTTTGGTGCCCATGAAGATTTCCGTACCGAATGGTGGTATTACACGGGTAACCTGCAAACACCAGAAGGACGTCACTTTGGTTTCGAATTGACAATTTTTCGCGTGGGATTATTGCCGCCAACAGTTGATCTTCCAACTGATTCGCAATGGTACAACAATAGCATCTACTTTGCCCATTTTGCAGTCAGCGATATTGCGAATGAGAAGTTCTATGCCTTTGAACGTTATTCGCGTCCGGGACCAGGCTTGGCAGGCGCACAAGCTGACCCATATCGCGTCTGGATCGAAGATTGGAATATCACGGAACAGGCCCTCCATATTTATCGCCTGCAAGCCTCACAAGAGAATATTGCTATTGACCTGACCTTGACAGATGAAATGGGAGTCGTCTTGCATGGCGAGGATGGCTACAGCCGCAAAGGGAAAGCTGTCAACAATGCCTCTTATTACTACAGCCAGCCGCGTTTGAGGGCTGATGGGTTTGTACGAGTGGATGATGCTCAATATAAGGTTAATGGGCTCGCATGGAAAGACCACGAGTTCAGTTCCAGCGTGTTGGATAAGAATCAAATTGGCTGGGACTGGTTTTCTCTTCAATTTGAAAACGGTCCTGCGCTGATGCTTTTTCAACTGCGCGAACGCGACGGTGGAACTTCAGATTCCTCCAGCGGGACATTCATCCCCGCGGATGGAATTCCCCAGCCAGTGCAAAAGACTGATTTTCAAATTACTGTCTTAGATGAATGGCGAAGTCCTCATACACAGGGTATATATCCTTCAGCATGGAAGATCAGGCTCAATAAACCGAATTGCCTTTTGGAAGTCCGTCCATGGATGGCGGACCAGGAACTTAACTTCCCAACAGTCACGTATTGGGAGGGAGCTGTTCACTTTGAAGGGATCTGCGACAACGGAGACTCCGTCCGCGGGAATGGATATATTGAACTGACTGGCTATACCGGAAATTTGCCGCTCCAATAAAATGACACGAAATTTTAAGTCCCTTATTCATTCATAAGAGCTTAAGCGAAAAGTGTCTTAGTTAATCGAATACCCCTTTATGAAAAGCCGTGAAGAATATTTTGGATCTTCACGGCTTTTCAATTATTCATATGATCAGGGTGTTGGTGTGCTTGTGGGTGTTGAGGTGGGTGTAGGAGTATTCGTATTCGTTACAGAGGCAATGGGTGTACTCGTTACACCGAAAGTAGGTGTTGGGGTCGCAGTTGAAGAGGCGACAGGTGTAAATGTAACCGTTGCAGGGCCGGGCGTAGGCGTAAATGTTGCGGTAACAGTTACAGTGGTGGTCTGCGTAGTGGTTACAAAAGGTGTAGGCGTGGCAGTCGGCGCACAGGATTGCAAAGTAATCTGCACTTCTGTGCATGTCTTATCCTTATCCTTCAGGCAGATATTCAGGGTGATCGTTGTGTTCTCCTCTGCCCGGCAGAGCACCAGCTGTGTATCTCTGAATCTGTCAACCGTGCGGCAGCCTAGACGATCAGCTTTATCATCACCTCCGTTATCATCATCGTCATCCCCATTATTATTGCCATTATCATCACCATTATTGTTGCTCTGCTTATCATCGTCATCGTTATTATTTGAGGCTGATGCCAATTCTTCCGGCGAAACCACTTCGAATTTTGCATCTCTCGGGATCAGCAGTTGGGCATGCGCTATGTTATCCACACAGTATTGGCAGTCTAATGTAATCACCTCGAGGCCAGTCACCGGGATGGAGGGGGTTAAGGTTGTATTTGTTGCGGTGGCTTGCGATGTATCTATGGTCGCAGTTGTATCGGTTGCAATCGCAGTCGGAGAACCGGTCAAGATATCTTGCAGAGCACCAGGCACAATTGGTGTTCCCTCTTCTGTGGGGGCGCAAGCGGCAGCTAGCAGAATGACAGTCACCGCGCCAAACAGGAATACACGGGAAATCCTTTTCATAGTTTTTCTCCTTTCCATGGCAGGCATGGCTGCTCTTATTCGGTAGGCCGATATCTTTAGGAATGGGTATAAGGTTAACGACCCCCTCAACAACGTCAAACCGAACTTAAATTTTCAAGTCTGAGTCTTGCATGTCACGCGCAGATATCGAATGTTTTCAGGTGCAGCCGGCAGAGTATCCGTACCAGGGATAATTTATGGCGGTTATGGTATCGGAAATCCATCCGATGAACAATTAGGAGTCTCCCTATACTGGGTAGGGATTTTCTCCTTTTGTAGACTACAACATCCCAGAATTATTAGAGACGTAGTGAAAACTTTTAACTTTTAGGTTGCCGGGATCTTTGAAAAACCCTTGAAAATCATACTACTTTGGCGCATAATAAAAATACAATATGATCTGCACCTGAAAAGAGATCATCCTCGATAAAGAGAGCATATACCCTATACATAAACTGACGGAGGTCGTCCATATATCCGTTTCATATTGTTCTGTCTTGTACATAAGACAAAGGAGATCAAGATGACTCGTAATGTCGAATGGCGTTTATTGTTAGTTTCTCTGTTAGGGGTAGCTATACTGCTCTCACTCATGGCGGTGCCTACAGGAGTCGTCCACGCTATTAATACGCCCTGGCTGAGTGTATCTGGCCGGTTCATTCGTGACCCTCAGGGCAATAATGTTGTTCTCCGAGGGGTCTCGCTGATCGATGTCTCTGTTGCCAACTCGCGCCCGCGCAATGCTGTGACATTAATCAACATGCTCACCAACGATGCTGACGGCTGGTATGCGCGGGTGGTGCGCTTCCCGGTCTACCCAAATGCGATCGATGGGCAACCGGGGTGGATCGCCAACCCCGATGCTTATTTCAATAACCACCTCGACCCGGCCATCCAGAACTGTATCAGCAAGCAAATTTACTGCATCATTGACTGGCACTATATCTCAGACTATACCTCCAGCACCATTGACACGACAACACGTGCATTCTGGACTTATGTAGCCCCGAGATACGCCAATACCCCCAATGTTATTTTCGAACTATATAACGAGCCGATCAATCCGGATAACTGGAGCACGTGGAAGACGACGGCTCAACCCTGGGTAAACCTGATTCGCTCTTTCGCGCCGAATAACCTGATCCTCATCGGTGGACCACGTTGGTCTCAGAACCTCTCCAGTGCCGCGAGTGATCCATTTGTTGGCAATAATTTAGTTTATGTGGCTCATATTTATCCGGAGCATGGAGGTCAGACCACCTGGGACTCTTGGTTTGGGAATGCCGCGAATTCGGTACCCTTCTTTATTACAGAATGGGGCTGGCAGCAGGGCGGAGCGGTTCCCACCAATGGTACCCTCTCTGGCTACGGAGTCCCCTTTAGCGCCTACATGGAATCGAAAGGCTTAAGCTGGACCGCCTGGGTCTTTGATCAGTTCTGGCAGCCAGTGATGTTCGATCAGAATTACAATTTACTTGGCGGTGAGAACTTCATGGGCCAATATACAAAAGATTTTCTGTTCCAACATCGGAACGACAACCTGCCTGGTAGCGGTGGCCCAACGAACACACCAACACGAACGAATACGCCGGGTGGGCCAACAAATACACCCACTCGCACCAATACGCCAGTAAGCGGTGGAAATTTGAAAGTTCAGTTGCGCCTCAACGGCTCGGATAATACACAACGCTCAGATTTTTATTATCGCGTTGTCAACACGGGCACCAGCGCACAGTCGAATATCTCTGTTCGTGTTTACTTTACTCTTGATGGCACTCAACCGGCATCCAAATATGTATTGGAGAAGTGGTGGGATGGCTCCAATGTAGCTACAGTCTCCGGACCAACGCAGGCCTCAGGTTCTATCTATTACTTCACAGTAAGTTATGGATCTGCTTCACTTGCTGTTGGAGCTTCGTGGGAATTTCAAACAACCCTGCATTTGAACGACTGGAGCAGCAATCACAGTGGAACGAATGATTGGTGGCACACTACAGGTACTCTGCCCGCTGCTTATACGGATTGGCCAACGATCCCTGCCTATGTGAACGGTTCTCTTGTGTGGGGGAGCGCGCCCGGCGGAACACCAGTGCCCTCTTCAACGCCAACGCGCACCAATACCCCCGCGGGATCGACCAATACGCCAACCCGGACCAACACACCTGTCAGCGCGACAAATACGCCGACGCGAACGAACACTCCAACTGGCCCGACCTTCACACCAACTCGCACAAATACTCCTACTGGGCCAACTACCCTCAGAGTCCAATATCGCGCCGCAGATATCAATGCAGGTGATAATCAAATCAAACCGCACTTCAACATCGTCAACACAGGTGGTAGCAGTGTTCCACTTAGTGATTTAAAGATTCGTTACTGGTATACACGGGAGGGCACCGTCGGCCAAAACTTCTTCTGTGACTTCTCTGCGATTCCCGGCAATTGTAGCAATGTCACTGGAACGTTCGTTCAGGTCAATCCACCTCGGACTGGAGCAGACTTCTACCTGGAAGTTGGTTTCAATGTGGCCGCGGGTTCGATCGCCGCAGGTGGCCAAAGTGGTGAAATTCAAACCCGCTTTGCCAAGACCGATTGGTCGAATTACAACGAAACGGGTGACTATTCATTCGATCCTACCAAAACCTCTTTTGCAGATTGGGATCATGTAACGCTCTATCGCAACGGGGCGCTTGTCTGGGGTACTGAACCAGGAGGTGGCGGACCAACAAATACGCCCACGCGGACAAATACGCCTGGTGGCCCAACTAGCACCTTCACTCCGACTCCCACGCGCACCAATACACCAATTGGTCCAACATTAACACCAACCCGGACAAATACGCCTGGTGGGCCAACCTTCACTCCGACTCCTACCCCCACCAATCCTCCAGCGGGCACGCATTTGGATAATCCGTTTGTTGGCGCGACATTCTATAGAAATGTTGATTACATCGCTTCAGTCAACGCCGCAGCAGATCTTCAAGGTGGCACATTAGGTACGCAGATGAGACAGGTCGCGAACTATCCCACCTTCGTCTGGCTCGATAGCATCGACGCGGTCAATGGCACGAATGGTTATCCGCGAAGCCTGGCTGGTCACTTGAATGCGGCACTTGCTCAGGGTGTCAACGCGATCGGGATTGTCGTTTATGATCTGCCAAACCGCGATTGCTCAGCTCTGGCATCCAATGGTGAACTGTTGATCGCTCAGAACGGACTCAATCGCTACAAGACTGAGTACATTGATGCGATCTTCAACACCATCAGCCAGCCGCAATACAGCAACCTTCGGATCATCGCGGTGATCGAACCAGACTCACTGCCAAATTTGGTGACAAACCTAAGTTTTGCCAAATGTTCGGAGGCACAGTCAACTGGTGCATACGTGCAGGGTGTACAGTATGCAATAAGCCGAATCCGTTCGCTGAATAACACCTATGTTTACATCGATGTGGCACACGCTGCCTGGTTGGGTTGGCCATCCAACTTTACGCCGTTTGTGAACCTGCTCAAGCAGGTGGGCGCGGGCATTACCGGTGGCCCCGGCAAAGTGGATGGCTTCATCAGCAATACCGCCAACTACAACCCCGTTGATGAGCCATTTATGGATGCCAATACCATGGTCAGTGGACAGCCAGTCCGTTCACTGCAGGGCTGGTATGACTGGAACGATTATATCGATGAGCAGCCTTATATTATCGCCCTGCGAAACGCACTAACCACAGGTACTGACGCTTACCCAACTTCTGTTGGCTTGGTCATTGACACGTCACGCAATGGTTGGGGTGGAACGAATCGACCAACCGCCGCGAGCACATCGACCGACCTACGCACCTTTGTGATGGCAACCCGTATTGATAAGCGTATCCACAAAGGTAATTGGTGCAATCAGGATGGCGCTGGAATCGGTGCACGGCCAACGGCCAATCCCGTTACAGGTATCGATGCCTATGTATGGGTCAAGCCACCGGGTGAATCTGATGGCTCTAGCTCGCTTATTCCGATAGGACCAGAGAATCCGGGCGGCAAGGGTTTCGACAGGATGTGCGACCCGACATACACCGGTAATCAGCTAAATGGCAACAATTTGACGGGAGCTTTGCCGAACGCGCCGGTCTCAGGCCGTTGGTTCCAGGCTCAGTTCCTTCAACTGGTCCAAAATGCATTTCCGCCTTTTCCGTAGGTAGTGCTAGCTATATAACATTTCAAGACAACATAAAAGGACATGATAAAAATCATGTCCTTTTATGTTATTAAAACAACAAACCAGAGAGTGATATCGCCAGCTCTTTCGTTTTCTTTCAGCGTAGATTAAAGTGTGTGGCTGCGAGAAAGTACTGTGCGCACCTTGGCAGGTAACGGATATTTCGCCTGCGGATTGACCCAGACGACAACAGGTTCGTTGGCTTGCATAGGTGTCACGCGCATTAGTATTGCACTGAGCCGATAATAGTGTTGGAAAAAGTCGGCGCGGTCGCGAAACCCGTGCTTGTGTATTATGGTTGAGTCGTTACCCTCCGCGCGTTGTTGTATGCGGAGTATTGTGCCGCGGAGCTCATAGTCAGCTAGCTG
>DAINRK010000168.1:6346-8672 GCA_036741855.1 Anaerolineales bacterium | reverse complement strand
ATCCCGCCGCCATGTCGCGCCTGTGGCAAGGATGATGTTCTGCGCACCCGATTCGAGAATCTCCTCAGCAGTCATTGGGCTGGATGGGTAGACCGAAACATTTTTCATCTTCCTGATCTGGGTCAATCGCCAATCCATCACGCGACGCCATTCGTTTAATCCTGGCAATGCAGCTTCACGGATCACGCGCCCGCCGAGTTCCTTACGCGCCTCGAGCAACGTCACCTCATAGCCGCGCTGAGCGAGCGCCCGCGCGGCTTCCAATCCCGCAGGTCCCGCGCCGACGATCATCACTTCCTTATCGCTCTTTTTTGGTGAAATGATTTCAGGATGCCAGCCGCGCCGCCATTCCTCTCCCATGGTGGGATTCTGCGTACATCGAATCGGCACAAATCGCGTATCTCCGGTCACACAGATGTTGCAGCCAATACATTCACGGATATCGTCCACGCGCCCTTCTTTGATTTTGCTGGGCAAAAATGGATCCGCAATCGAGGGCCGCGCCGCGCCGATAAAGTCCATAATCCCGCGCTGGATTGCGGAGACCATTGAATCAGGCGATGTATATCTTCCCACACCCACAACAGGTTTTGTCGTCAACTGTTTGACGAATGAAATATATTTCTCCTGGTGTCCTTCCTGCCCAAAACGAGAAGTGACCGAATCGTTGTTCCAGCCACTTATGTTCACGTCCCACAGGTCGGGCAGTTCAGCCAGCATCGCAACAACATCATGGCCCTCGCCTTGATGGGTGAGTCCATCTTCGCCAAGCAACTCATCTACAGCAAATCTCACAGCCACCGCGCAGGCATCACCAACAGCTTCTTTTGTCTCTTCAATCAATTCGCGAAAGAAACGAACACGATTTTCCAAACTCCCGCCATATTCATCATTACGATCATTGTAGCGTTTCAAAATAAATTGGATCGCCGCAGTCATCCCGTGGCCAGCGTAACAATAAATAATATCGAAGCCAGCGCGTTTGGCGCGTAACGCGGCTTCACGATGCCACTTGCGCACATTGCGTATATCTTCCTTATCCATGCAGCGCGTTTGCACTGGGTCATAGCCTGAGCCGCCTAAAGTTCCCATCGAACGCGGGGCCAGTGACGGCACACGCGAATATAAATTCGGTGCGTCTATTCCGTTATAGGAAAGTTCTATTCCTGCCAGTGCGCCATGTTTATGCACCGCTTCTGTCATCAACTGCAAGGTTGGAATATCACCATCATCCCAAATGCGACCTTCAAAGTATGGAGATACATCACTGGAATGATGAATCTCAGTCTCCTCCGTGCAGACCACACCCCAACCTCCCTCCGCTTTCATGCCGCGCATGGCAGCCATTCCCTGCGGCATGCGGTGGCCGAAACCGTTGCAGTGTGGCACCTGATAAAAACGGTTCGGAGCAGTGACAGGTCCGATTTGAACTGGTTCGAAGAGAATATCAAAAGGGCTGGTCATGTGGGCATCCTTTCTTCCTCAAGAATACCATTCGATGACTCAGCCCGTCAAATGATTTATGTTTTTAGATTTATTTCAAAAGTTCGGGGATGGCTTCGAGCATCTCGCTTCTTACCTGGCGAAAGACCTGCATCTGCTCCTCATCCGTTCCTTCCGCTTTGGCGGGATCTACAAAACTGTGATGGACGCGTTTCCCTGCTTTCCCGGGCCACACAGGGCATTCCTCCGCGGCCGAATCGCAAACGGTTACAACGAGATCGAAGTCTTTCGTCTGCAGTTCATTGATTTGCTTTGATTGACCTGAATGTGTAATGCCAATCTCAGTAAGCGCTTGGATAGCTTTTGGATGCACATAGCCGGAGGGTTTTGTCCCTGCTGAAAATGCTTTCCACTCCGGATAATGCGCGTTGACGATTGCCTCCGCCATTTGCGAACGACATGAGTTGCCAGTGCAGAGAAAGAGGACGGTTTTTTGATTCATATTCTGTGAAATGTAATTGCGAGATTGCTTCGTCGGGCGTTGCCCTGCTCGCAATGACATATTAATCTACCCAAATCTCCCTGTGACATAATCCTCAGTTCGTTTTTCTTTCGGTGCGGTGAAGAGCGTTTTACCCTCACTGTATTCTATAAGGTCGCCCTGCAGGAAGAACGCTGCATAATCGGCAGTACGCGCGGCTTGTTGTACGGAATGCGGCACAAGGATGATCGTATATTCCTTCTTGAGTTCCTGCAATGCAGCTTCCACTTTGCCTGTCGAAATGGGGTCGAGTCCGGAAGTGGGTTCATCGAGCAAAATGATTTCCGGTTGTTGCGCCAGCGAGCGCGCCAGACATAAGCGTTGCTGCTGACCACCTGAGAG
>DAINRK010000168.1:0-6336 GCA_036741855.1 Anaerolineales bacterium | reverse complement strand
CCGGATCATCCAACCGGTCTTTAACTTCATCCCATAACGCGGCCAGCTTCAGGCTTCGTTCGACCGCTTCATCCAGTTTGGATCTGCGCTTCTCACCTTCGAGTTCCAACCCGTAAGTGAGATTCTCGCGAATGGACATAGGTAAAACCACAGGTCTTGCAAAGACCATTCCAACTTTGCGGCGCAACGCGATTACATCTGTGCTTGGGTCGAGGACATTTTCTCCGTCAATGAGGATGCGACCTGCACTTGCTCTCACTTCAGTGAGATCGTTCAATCGGTTCAAACACCGCAACAATGTAGATTTGCCGCCTCCCGCTGGACCAAAGAGAACCGTCACTGCTTTTTCGTGGATACCCAGGTTAATGTTTCGAAGGGACTCAGTACCATCTGAATATTGTAATGATAGATTTTCGATGATGATTTTATCTACCATTGACGTTTAGCCCTTGCCCTCGAACGAATGACTGTTGCTATCAGATTCATCGTAAGCACAAACACCAACAATACAAGTGCTGTGCCATATTGGATTTTGATCGGCATTTCAGGGACTTGCGTCGAGATGACAAATAGGTGATAAGGCAAGGCCATGGTTGCATCGAAAGGTGAGCCAGGGAGCCGCGGCAGGAAGAACGCTGCACCCGTGAAGAGAATTGGTGCAGTCTCACCCGCGGCGCGTTCGAGACCTAGTATGACTCCCGTAAGAATGCCCGGCAAAGCTTCCTTCAATACGATGCGACGGATCGTCTGCCAGCGGGTGGCACCGAGCGAGATACTTACCGTGCGGAATGCCTGAGGGACAGAACGCAGAGATTCCTCGGCAGTGCTGATAATGACGGGTAATGTCATGATCGAAAGCGTCAGAGATGCGGCGAGGATGGATGTGCCGAAATTTAGAAAGAGAACAAATAGACCCAGTCCAAATAGCCCATACACCACAGATGGAATGCCGGCAAGATTGATAATAGCAATTCGAATGATCCGCGTGAGGGGTGTATCTGCAGCATATTCAGAGAGATAGATCGCCGCAGCAATTCCAAGTGGTACCGAGAAAATGGCTGTACCGACTGTAAGGTAAATTGTGCCGATAATGGCGGGCAGAATTCCGCCCGCGCGCATGCCATCGTGTGGAAAGCCGGTAAGAAACTCAAGAGAGATCGCAGGTGCGCCCTGTACAAGAATATATAAAACTGTAGCAACAATTGGCAGCACCGTGGCAATCGCCATCAGTGTGATGAAAGTAAAGCCAAGTCGTTGTGTGAGATGGCGGTTAATTGTGGGAGTGCGCTTCACGACAATATCCTCTCAGCGCGTTTCTTGGCGCGAAACACTACTGATGAAGCCGCAATATTGACTCCCAGCGAGATCAGGAACAACACCATGCCGATGAAAAACAACACATGATAATGCGTGCTTCCACTGGCGACCTCTCCCATCTCAGCTGCGATGGTAGCGGTCATTGTGCGGACAGGCGAGAACAGGCTGCCAAGGTGTACTGCAAGGACAGGTGCATTCCCAGTGACCATCATGACCGTCATGGTCTCGCCGATCGCGCGTCCAACGCCGAGCATAATCGCAGTGAGCACGCCTGATCGCGCGGCGGGTAAGGTCACGCGCCAGATCGTTTGCCAGCGAGTCGCACCCAGTGCCCAGGCACCTTCACGATAGGCGCGCGGCACAGCATCAAGAGCATCTTCAGCGACAGACACCACGGTGGGCACTGCGATTCCCCCTAACAGAAGGGAACCTGTGAAGGCGGTTAGACCAGTTGGAAGGTCCAGAAAGACGCGGAGGAAAGGGGAAAGGACGAGAATCCCGAGAAATCCCAAAACGACCGAAGGAAGTCCGCCAAGTAATTCAACGAGCGGTTTGAGGATTTCGCGCATCCAGCGTGGGGCGATCTCAGATATATAAATTGCCGTCCCAATCCCAAATGGAACGGCAATGAGTGTGGCACCAATGGTTACGATGAGTGAGCCTGTGATGAGGGGCAGAATCCCAAAACGATCTTCGATAGGATACCAACGAATGTTTGTGAGTGAGGATATATCAACTTCCCCGAAGGTTGGCAGACCTTCGCGCACAAGAAAGAAAAAGATGAGCGCTACAAAGATGATCGCGGAATAGCCCGAAGCTCGTATAAGACGTGTGATAACGAATTCGCCCCAGTTGAGAGATTTTTCCATGTTACCTCATTCGCCGCCGACAGGCACAAAACCTAGTTCAGCCACAATTTCCTGTGCTTCGGCAGAAAGAATCCATTCGAGGTATTCCTTTATCACACCTGTCGGTTCGCCATCAGTATACATATAAAGATCACGTGCAATGGGATACGTTTTATCGTTTACGGTCGGTATGGATGGAAGGACATACGCTCCGCCTTCCTCTTTTGCAATCGCAATCATCTTCAAATCATCGGGCACATAACCGAGTCCGTCATAACCGATTGCATTTGGGTTCTGACGTACCTCTGCTATGATTCCCTCGGATGATGGAAGCAATAATGTATCCATTGAGAACAGGGTTTCATCCTCACTGTTTCCCAACCTTAGGACTGTTTCGAGAAAATAAACATGCGTGCCTGAATTGGTTTCGCGTGAGAGACGCACGATTGGTCTATCGTCACCGCCAACCTCAGACCAGTTATTGTATTTGCCACTATAAATGTCCGAGATCTGTTTCAGGGTTAATTGATCGACCGGGTTTTCGGGATTCACGATGACCACAATCGCGTCGCGCGCAACAATAAATTCGACTGGGCTGACGCCATTGGCTTGCGCCTCATCGATTTCCTCCTGTTTGATTTTGCGGGACGCATTTGCAATATCCACTGTGCCGTTGATGAGAGATGCGATTCCAGTCCCTGACCCGCCGCCTGTTACCGATATACGGACATCCGGGTGCTCGCTTTGATATCTTTCCGCCCACGCCAATGCAAGATTGACGATGGTGTCCGAGCCCTTGTTCTCAATATACAGAGCCGAAGAATCAGACGATGGATTTGAAGTTGATTTGAGAGAGCATGAGGTAAGTGTAAGAAATGAAAGCAAGAAGAATATAAGCGCGCGTTTCATCGTATTGAATTATATCTGATAAAATCTGCTCATGCCTGAAAACCAATCGGTCTTCTCCGTTGAAAACCTGGATTTTTATTATGGGCAGTTCAAGGCGCTTTCCAATATCAACATCCAAATTGAACCGCGCAAAGTGACTGCTCTGATCGGTCCTTCAGGCTGTGGCAAATCCACATTTCTCCGTTGTTTGAATCGCATGAACGATACGATTGCCGATACACGCGTAGATGGAAAGATTTTATTGAAAGGGCAGGATATTTACGGTGAGGATCTGGATGTTGTGGAACTTCGCCAGCGCGTTGGAATGGTATTCCAAAAGCCGAATCCGTTTCCACAGCCTATTTATGACAATGTCGCGTTTGGTCCCCGAGTGATGGGCATGGATGTGAAGATGGACGATGTCGTGGAGAAATCCCTGCGTGCTGCGGCATTATGGGATGAAGTGAAGAATATCCTGAGATCTGATGCGCTGGGTCTCTCACTGGGTCAACAACAAAGACTATGTATTGCTCGCGTCATCGCTGTGCAGCCTGAAGTGATCCTGATGGATGAGTCAACTTCTGCACTTGATCCCATTGCCACCTTGCGCATTGAAGAATTGATTGCGGAACTGAAGAAAGATTACACGATTGTGATCGTTACCCATAATATGCAACAAGCCGCGCGTGTATCGGATTACACTGGTTTATTCTGGCTGGGTGAACTGGTGGAGTTTTCTGCAACGCAGGAAGTGTTTACAAAACCAAAACAGGAACTGACAGAGGCATATATTACAGGACGAATGGGGTAACTTTCATTGTTCAGGACGCCGTTCTGGCGGTGTTTTGAGAGTGAATTCTGCGCCGAGGACGGCGCACAAGCCAATAAGGTATAAAACAAAAATCCGCCAGCAGCTGCTGACGGATTTTTGTTTTAAGTTTTCTGATTTTGCTGGTGCCAGAACTCATCGTCTGTGGATTTGATTTCTTTCATCTCGCCTGTCGCAATGAAAATCGTTCGTTCACAAATATTCGTCACGCGGTCCGCGACGCGTTCGAGATTGTGCGCCACCCACAGAAGCCAGTTGGCGCGTTCGATGGTTTTGGGGTCCTGGATAACGAATGTCATCAGTTCACGGTAAACCTGGTTGTACAGCGCATCCACTTCATCGTCCTTCACGGGGATGGATTTCGCGGTTTCCACATCTTCATTGACGAAAGCCGTCAGCGCGTGGTGAAGCATATCCACGCCAATTTGTGCCATGCGCGGGATATCAATGAGCGGTTTCAGTAGAGGTGCATCACCCATACGCATGTTGATATTGGCGATACCCTTGGCGTAATCACCCATGCGTTCCAATTCTGAAATAATTTCCATGCTGGATGCCAGCAGGCGCAAGTCATGCGCCATTGGCTGTTGCGTGGCGATCAGAACCATCAATTGGTTCTCAATATCGAAACGTTTCTTATTGATCTCCTGGTCCTGCTCAAAGATCCTTTGTGAAGCCTTAATATCGCGTTTTTTCAGTGCCTCAACAGAACCAAGAATTGCCTGTTCCACCATACTGCCAAGGACAAGCACATCATCCCTGAGTTGCTGGATCTCAATTTCAAATGTTTTACGAAGCACGGCAACCTCGTCTCTCTTTGTAGTCATTGTATTATACTGCTCCTTTTATTATTCGGTAGATTGTTTGATATAAGATACGGCCGATCATCTACATGGTATTTTAGAAACCATCACAGTACCCTGTATCTCCAATTTACCCAAACCTGCCTGTGACGTAATCCTCCGTGCGCTTGTCCTTGGGGTTGGTGAATATTTTGTTAGTCTCGTCATACTCGATCACAGTACCTGAACGCCTATCTTCGGTCAACATCATCATGGCAGTATGGTCAGAAACGCGCGCAGCCTGTTGCATGTTGTGCGTCACAATGATGATCGTATAGTTTTTCTTTAGTTCCTGCATTAACTCTTCGATTTTGAGGGTTGCTATTGGATCCAAAGCCGAAGCAGGTTCATCCATCAATATGACTTCAGGCTGAACTGCCAGCGCACGCGCAATGCAAAGACGTTGCTGTTGTCCGCCTGAGAGAGCAAGACCAGATTGTTTCAATTTATCCTTGACCTCGTCCCATAGTGCAGACTGCCGCAAGCACGATTCGACCAGATCATCCATTTTGCCTCTAAAGCCATGGATCCTTGCACCCCAGGCGATATTCTCATAAATGGATTTCGGGAACGGGTTCGGTTTCTGGAAGACCATCCCGATTCGATATCTGACTTCGACCGGATCCACAGCTGGGTCATATAGATTCTCACCATCGAAGAGTACCTCGCCTTCAATTCGTGTGCCAGGGAATAATTCATTCATCCGGTTGAAAGAGCGCAGGAGGGTACTCTTGCCACAACCTGATGGTCCGATAATGGCTGTGATCATGTGACGTTTGATGGATAGATTCACATCGACTACGGCACGGAAATCTCCATAGTAAATGCCCAGGTCATTCGTTTCGAGCACGTATTTTGAATCTTGTGTTTCGATCATATTAATTCCTTCATTGATTCGTTGATCGGGTAAGGCGACACTTGTACCTGATGCAAGTACAGGTGAGTCTGTTTTGAGGCCCATGATTAATATCTCCTGCTGAAGCGGTTACGCAAAAGAATCGCTGAAGCATTTAGGCTGAGTAGGATGATGAGCAAAACCAGGATTGCAGCGGCGGCTAAGGCGCGAAATTCATCCTGCGGACGGGATGTCCACTGATAGATTTGAATCGGCAGTGTGGTGAATTTTGAAAATGGCGACGTGGGGTCAAAGCTGATCGCGGTGGATGCGCCCACAACAACCAGTGGCGCGGTCTCACCGATGGCACGTGAGATAGCAAGGATCGTGCCTGTCAGAATCCCCGGCATCGCGTTTGGCAATACATGCGACCAAACGGTCTGCCATTTTGTCGCGCCAATTCCGTAACTTGCGTTGCGCAATGACTGGGGCACAGCGCGGATCGCCTCCTGGGCATTGATAATGATGATCGGAAGCACAAGCAGGCCCAACGTCAAACCGGCCGCGAGGACCGTACGTCCGTTTGCCGTGGTTGGATCAACAAGTCCAAATAGTGCTCCACTGGTCAGTGGTTCAAGAGTCCGCACGAAGATCGCAAGCCCAAGAATGCCATACACAATGGAGGGAACTCCCGCGAGATGATTGATATTGGAGCGAGTCGTGCGGTTGAGCCAGTTATCGGTTGCATATTCTTCGAGATAGATCGCCGCGCCAACA
>DAINRK010000167.1:4494-8686 GCA_036741855.1 Anaerolineales bacterium | reverse complement strand
GGCGTTCGCCGATGAGCAGAATAACGACATCTGGCTTGATTAGCTCACCGACATCATTCATCACGCCCACACGAGCATATTTGATAAAGAACGGAGTTCCTAACGTGAGACCTGCGGTTTGCACTCCCTGTTTGATGACGGGGAATATCTGGCGCAGGTTTGCCTCAATCGCCGCGGCGGAGAGACCATCGCCCACGACAAGCTGTACGTTTACATTCTTCTGACATTTTTCATTGATGATTCTTTTGGCATCGTCATTGAGCAATCGTCCCAGATCGGGGCGAAGTAGATATTCCTGTTTTCCGCCAGTGATCTTCGTTTGAACAGTAAATAGTTTGAATTCATCGAGTAATTTCTGATCTACATCTCTATATAAGGCATCTTGTGTGATCGCATGATCGCCTTGAAAGAGCAATAACGATGCGGTGCTGTAGCGCGGACCTGCACGTCCAACGCCGATGCGGGCAGTGGTAGATGCCATGAGGGCGCGTAAGCCTTGTGCGTCTTTCGGATTCTTGACACGTGGTGTATTTCGCAAGTCGATCGTAGCAGGATCGGGGAGGTCAATTTGTAACTCAGCGCCAGAGTATGAGGTGCGCGGTTTAACGGGAACCACTGAAGAAGAGGATAAGGTCGTAGAAACGGAGTCCGGCGTGAAGTCAGGGGCGGAAGCAGGAGGTTTCACTGCTCCAGATTCTTTTAGTTCACGTACAATCGCATCTACAATGGCGGCAAGTTGGGTATCGTCCATAATTTATCTCTTTAGGAAAATTGTCGGGTCGCCGGCTTTTGCCGTTAGTACACCGTCTTTGATAAGTCCAAGACCTTCCATCCATTTTTCGAATTCAGGTGCCGGGCGTAATTTGAAAAGTTGACGTAACGTGGGTGCATCGTGATAGGAAGTGGATTGATACGAAAGCATCGAGTCGTCGCCCATCGGCAAGCCCATGAAATAATTACAACCCGCAGCAGTGAGCATGACCGCGAGATTCTCGATGGCATTTTGATCGGCACGCGCATGGTTGGTATAGCAAGCATCCACGCCCATTGAGATGCCAGTGAGTTTTCCCATGAAATGATCTTCAAGCCCTGCGCGTTGGATCTGTCGTGCGTCGTACAGATATTCAGGACCGATGAAGCCGACCACGGTGTTGACTTGATACGGGCTATAGCGTTTGGCAAAACCATAACAGCGCGCTTCGAGCACGAGTTGATCCCAACCGTTATGTGCATCGGCAGAAAGCTCAGCGCCTTGCCCTGTTTCAAAATACATGAAGTTTGGACCTTTGGGATAGCAATGCTTTTTCGCGAGTTCATAGGCTTCGTCAATCATGCCAACGGAGATGCCGAACGAGTCGTTTCCTTTTTGCGAACCTGCCAATGATTGAAAGACGAGCCCGACAGGCGAACCTGACTGCAAACACTTCATTTGAGTCGTGACATGGGACAGCACACAGTTTTGTGTGGGAATATTCCATGTCTTGATGACATCGTAGGACATATCGAGCAGACGTGAGACCGAGCCGTAAGAATCATCAACTGGATTGATACCGATAACCGAATCACCAGAACCGTAAGAGAGCCCTTCGTAAATCTCAGCGCGAATTCCTTCTGGCGAATCCGTTGGATGATTTGGTTGATTGCGCGATGAAAGCGTTCCAGGCAAGCCAATGGTATTGTTGCAATACGCTGTACGAGGAATCTTCTTCGCGGCATACATCAAATCCAGATTGGACATTAACTTTGTAACGCCAGCGATCATCTCGGAGGTGAGCCCATTCGAGACGCGGCGGATCATATCGGTAGAAGTGGTATCGGCAAGAATCCATTCACGGAATTCCCCTACGGTCCAGTCTTTGATTTCGTTATAAACTGTTTGATCTACAGCGTCAATGATGACGCGCGTGATCTCATCTTCTTCATACGACACCGCGGGGTTATCATGCAGAACCCAGAGCGGCACTTCCGCAAGGACAAGTTTCGCAGCGACGCGCTCGGCAGCGGTCTCTGCGCCAACACCCGCGAGACGGTCGCCAGACTTTTCCTCATTGGCTTTGCCCATGAGGAGACGGATATCTGGAAATTCGTAGGTCTTGCCATGCAGTTTCGTGCGTAGAAGCATAGAGGCTCCTCAGACCTAAAAGACTACCTACTTGTTTCGTGAACCTGAAAACGCTGTGACCACACCCAGACCAATATAAATTAACCCCGTAAAGTACCTCTGGTTTCTGGCGAAGGCATGGTTATCCTTCAATTGATTGGCAATCGAACTGGACGCGACGGCATAACAACCGTCTGTGATGGTACCCATCACCACAAACATAATTCCCAGCAAAAACATCTGCAAAGCAACATTTCCGTTGGATGTATTGACAAATTGAGGAAGGAAGGCAAAGAAGAATAGCGCTGTTTTCGGGTTGAAAATGTTGACTACAAACCCCTGGGTGTAGATGCGCGAGAGATTCTGTTGCTGACTCAATTCTGCCTTTGCCTCCTCCTCCTTTGACATAATTTTTCGAACGCCGAGATAAATGAGATATGCAGCGCCCAGATATTTCACAAGGTCAAAAGCAAGCGCAGATGAGACTAGTAGCGCAGAGAGCCCAAGCGCGGCAGCCGAGGCATGGAAGAAGTTGGCGGTTTCGACTCCAAGTACGGAAACGATGCCTGCCATTCGTCCCTGATTGATACTGCGTGCTACGATGTATAGCACGGCGGGTCCAGGCGTGATTAATAGAGCAAAGGATGCGATCAGGAACAGATATAGCTGTGATGGTTCAAACATTGAGTGTCCTTTAATGGTTCTTCATCATCTTTTCTGAGGTCAATTTCATCTCACGGGCACTACTTCAATCTGACGCAAAACAACAGACGTTCCAACTCTCAAAGTGTTTTGAATCTCCGCGACGGTATCGGTAAACTTCATCAATTCACGGATTTCGTCATCGCTGGCTTGGGCAAAGACTTTGGCTTGATAGGTCACGTTTATCGCATGTTCGCCTTCTGGGCCGAAATCACCTTCCACATTGACTTCGACACGTTCCACTTTGATATTCCGTTTCGCGGCTTCTCGGTAGAGATCATTGCAGTAGCAGGTGGCTAAAGCCAGGAACAACAACTCGCCTCCATTCGCGCTGGAGCCGTAGCCAGTGGATTTTGGAGGAATAACAATCGAGTGTACATTGTCGTTTGTTTGCAATGTCACTTGATGGTTGTCTTTGCTGTTTTCCACTTTTGCAATTATTTTCATAATCAATGTTTCATCTGGTGGTCGAGTAGCCGAAGGCGTATCGAGACCACACCATGAAATTTCGTTTTTACTTGTCATTGCTGGTTTCGATACGTCCCGCGAAGAGCATGCGGGACTACTCAACCAGCGAGCAGTACTTCTAATGATAAAAAATCAGCGTCTTCACGCTCAATGGGACTACGCGTCCGTCCATGAGCGGTGTGCCGATGTCAATATAATCACCTTCTGATAAACCGACTTGATCGATCACGAGCAGGGAACGTTTGGGCGCGAGTCCTTTCAGTGTTTGACCCAACGCCTGAGCATAGTCTCTTTCGATAATAACAACGAGCGGTCTATCGGCTGGCATGCTGCCAGAAAACTCCCGCAGACCGTTCGCTAACTGTGTGAGCAAAGTATAGTCTAATGATTGATTGAGTTCAAGCGCAATTGCAAAGGGATCGGTAGCAAGGTTTACATCCCAGCGGCGCACAGCTTCAGCAATCGCTACGGAAGTGGATGCAGGCTCAAGGGCCATGGGCAGCGATGGCCTGATCACAGGCATATTTTTGATCGGAAGGATTTCTCGCTCTGCCCAAATCGTCGAGCCCGAGAGTGTTACAGTCTGCGTGCCCGCGCCTAAAACTGTGGCACGTAGCGTTTCAGCGGGTTGGACAATCTCATACGAATTCAAGACTGAATGTTTCCGCAAAGATTCCGCTAGCAGCGGGCCGACATCATCGTGAATCGATGCATCAGATACAGAATTAATTTGAACTGGGTTGTAATAGTAGTGCCCAATACCCCCTGAAAACATCAGCACTGTGCCTTTGCCCGAAACGCCAACAGGCGGTGTGAGATATAACTTTTGCGCTAGTGGCGACGATGTGCCTTCGATCAGTTCGACAGTCATATCTGCCATGCGATCCGTGAAGCGACGCAAATCTTCGAGCGACGGCGCAT
>DAINRK010000167.1:0-4484 GCA_036741855.1 Anaerolineales bacterium | reverse complement strand
TTTCAAACCAATATCATTCAAAATGTGTCGCGCAGGATCAGCAACATGCCTCACACGGCCCGACGAATGCTCAATCTCTACAATGCGCCCACCATAATTCATCGCCGCGGCGCCAATGGCATTTCCGCTTTGAAACGTGACACTGTTCGCGCTTCCGCCACCGATGTCAACATTTGTTACTAGCACATAATTTTTTTGAGAATATTCCGCTGCGCCTGCCCCACGTCCAGATATAAGGCTTTCCACATTTGGTCCTGCAACACTGACGACAAAATCACCGGCCAGCCCAGCTAACGCTCGTAGTATTTCATCGGCGTTCTTTTTCTTTGCAGTCTCACCCGTAATGATGACAGCGCCCGTTTCCACCTGGCTGGGATCAATACCTGCAGAAGCATATTCGCCCCGCACAATTTTATTGAGTTCATCGGCGTCTATCGTTTCGGCATCGATCAGCGGTGTAAAGACAATTGGGCTCTGATAAATGACTTTGCGGTCTGTGATGTTGATTCGTGGAATTTGACCGGCTCGCGCTATGTCCTGAAGGTTAAGACGCGAAAAGATGACTTGAGTTGTGGTCGTGCCGACATCGAGACCCACTGAAAGAAGTGTTCGCGAGTCACTCATAAGTAAAGAATTACAAATTACCAATTACCGACTGTTCGAATGGTAATTCGTAACTGGTAATTATCCTTTCATTCCTTACGATATGAAACCTTGCCGCCCAATTCGAGCGAGTCAATCACGCCGACGATTACTGCATCAACCGGTGCGTTTGTAGTCTGATTGGTGTAGCGGGCTGAAGAGCCATCAGTCACCATGACAAGGTCACCGGCCCCCGCGCTGACGGTGTCCACTGCGATATACGGATCACCCGTTGCGTTACCCTCTGTATCCGCGTTGCGCACAATCAGCAGTTTGCGTCCACGTATGACCTCATCTTTGATAGTTGAAATGGTCGAACCGATAACAAGTGCGATTTGCATAGGTACTCCAAATTTTGGATTGGACTGTCTCGGTCTGGCTAATTGACTTTACCATAGAACAAAAACACATACAATGTGAGGAGGTGTGTCAGATTTGTTTTAAGGGCCGCGTAAAGATCCGTGAAGTAGCTCTGAATTTTTTAGATACCGCCAATGCCGACACTGTCAGGTACATTGGTTGATAATAAGCACCTTCCTTACCAACCTGTGGACCAAACGGGGTGAAGCCTAGATTGCGATACATTTTCAATTGCCGCGTCGTGCCAGATATGATCCCAAGATCATACCCCTGCTCATCGCAATATTTGGCCATCATGAGAATTAACCCTGCAAAGACGCGCGTACTGCGGCGGTCTGGTTCGACTGCAAGAAGCCTGATCTCGCAAAGCGAATCATGGGGCGGAAGATAGGAAGCGAGATTTTCAAGTTTCAAGTCCAGCGAGAACGGGCGTTTGTCACGCACAGCTAACATGCCAAGGAGCTTTTCGCCATCTTTGCAAATGATATATGTATTCTCCGTGTGGAATTTATCCACAAGGCGCCTCTCGGGGTTCACCTCGTGTTGAGGAATCTCTTCTACAAACGTTTTGAAGTTGAGTCTGAAAATTTGCTCGAACTCGTCTGGTCGATCAGCGATTTTGAATTGTAGAGCGCCCATGGACGTTAATTTAACCTCCATGATTTTTGAATATTCTCGCGATGTGCGTATAAGATGATAATGGCAACAACTACCAGGCCGGCGACTATTTCCCAGGGATGACCCAAAGCAAAAGCAATGAGCGGTGAACTGGCAATGCCTACCAAAAAGAGAAATTCATTTCGGCTGATGAATAACAACAAGAGCGCCAGCAGTGCGGTCAACACGGCGATGCGATAATCGAACATCAGTACCGCGCCAAAGGCCGCAGAGAGTCCTTTCCCGCCTTTGAAGCCAAGCTGAAAGGGCCAGACGTGCCCCGCCAGTACAGCAATCATCACCAATGCAAGGGCCCAGGGTTCCAGGGTAAACCAGACCGCGATCCCCATTGCAACGACACCTTTCAAAATATCTCCAACCCCCGTAATGATCGCGCCGCTCTTCCCCAATACACGACCAGTATTACGACCGCCTGTCGCGCCGCTTCCCAGCTCGCGCAAATCCTCTCCTGTCCGCAAACGGACAAGATAATACCCAATAGAAAGACACCCAAGTAGATAACTTGCTAGGACGATAACCAATTGAGTAAGCAGGAACATGATTATTTTTCAATGGAGGACAATTCTTACAGCCTCACCTGTTCTATCCACTTTATCACTCCACTTGCTCGTTAACTTCACGGGCACATTCGCCAGTAATCTGGAAAAATGTTCTGCATGCAAAATGCGCTCTCCCTGATATATGCCCAATTTTACATGATTACGAAATTCGCGGGATCGAAATCGAAATGCCGCAGGAGTGGAATCCGTCATCACATTGGGACAGATCCACTCCAGCGGCGCCTCAACCTGGATTGGGATCCTGCTTGCCGGCCAGTCGGCTGTTTCCAAAAACCGGGCGATGGAACGCGCCGCACCTCGCCCCTCAAGAGCCGCCCAGTCGGCTGTTTCCACACCGCGCAGCACATTGCCCGCAGCCAAGACTCCGTACCGCGAGGTGCGAAATAATGAATCCACCTGAGGTCCCAGTGATGGTTTAAGCGTTTCGATGTTGCCTCTGCGCACGAGTTCGTTTTCCGGAATCCAATTGCCAGTGAAAATAACCGTATCGCATTCGATGATTTCAGATTTGCCTGAATCAACATCTGTGATTTCAATTCCCTCGACACGTAGCTTGCCCAGGATGTTCGTAACACGTTTGTTTGTCAGAATGGGAGCGCGCGCCAGGATGTCAGCGTAAAGTATTTTAGCGGGCAAGAAGATTGGCAGATAAAGTTGATGACGCGGCAGTTCCGTGATCATGCTCGCCACGCGTACACCTGCATGCAGAAGAGTTACTACAACAGATAGGCTCACAATCTCTGCACCTACAATGACCGCCCTTTTGCCAACAGGCAAATGATGTTCGTACACAAATCGTTGAAGTGAGCCGGTTGTGAATACTCCCTGCGGGCGCGTACCCGGTACAAGTCGCGCAGAGCGCGGCCGTTCGCGTACACCCATTGCAAGTAAGACGGATTTCGCTTCGATTCTTCCAACTCCGTTTGGGGAAGTAAAACTAAGTACTGCGCGCTCACTCTCCCATTGAGCGAGGGTAGCGGGGATGGCACCATTGTCCCAACCTGTTATTGTTGTGTTTGTCCTTATTTTTATCCCACTTTCCTCAGACAATTCTCGATATTTCCTTGCATACGAGGGTCCAGATAATACCTGATGGAAATCGCGTAATCCAAAGCCTGTATGACCACACAGGCGCGGAATGCCGCCAACCTCGCCTTCTCGTTCGGCCACAAGGACCTCATTTATTCCAAGCCTTTTCAATTCCAATGCAGCCGCGAGTCCAGCGGGCCCTGCACCGACAATTAATACATCCGTTTGTATCTTGTCACTCTCCCGAAAGGACGCCGGGACGGTGCGAGGGAGCGTACTTTGCGACCGAAGAGTCTCGCTCGTTGTGGTGGAACTTATTGGCTCTCTCGGTTTACACAGGATGGCGTTGAGATATGCATGGCAATTAAAACCCTGACATCGTCCCTGCATGGCGCGAGTACGTCTTCGCAGGGCATCCAGGGAATATGCTGGAATAGACGAATTCATCGCATCTTTCAACTCACCCAACGTCACACGCTCACAGTGACAGGCAATCGTTCCGTAATCAGCATCCTCCGTGATGACTTCTGCGTTTTGATATGGACGAGTGAACGCTTCGCCTATATTCGGCATTCTAATTTTCTTGAACTCAGGCTTTACTTTCAGTGAAAGACCGCCCTTTTTCAATAAGTCTACAACGTATCCCGCGATGCCTAGACATCCAGAAATTCCCGTGGAGCGGATACCTCCAACACATATGTATTTTTGTTCGTTATGAAGCGAGATCTGATAATCACTGTGTTCAGTCGCGGCACGCAGACCCGCATAGCTCGCTGTCACTTCTTCATTCAGCAATTCAGGAAAAATTTCTCTTCCCTTTTCCAGTAGTTTCCTCAATCCATCTACGCTTGTATGCGTTGCGGATTTATTTGTCACTTCTTCAGCGGTAGGTCCCAACAAAACATTTCCATAAATCGTTGGACTCACCAGCACACCTTTGGTTGTGGCGGTGGGAACGGGAAGCAGGACATGATTGACGAGCCTCCGCGCCAATTTATCGAAGACGATCAACTCACCTCGCCGGGGCTTCACACTGAAATTGTGAATTCCAAAAAGATCGTTGATTTCATCCGAAAATAATCCTGCAGCGTTGATAACCCACCGTGACCGAACCTCTGCTCTCTCAAACGAAGAGGCATGAGAGTGAGGTTGAATTACATGAATGTCACCCTCTTTGGAAATACTCTCAACCCGAAAGTTGAGCTTCAGCTCTAC